>CANETG010000100.1 GCA_947440875.1 Bacteriovoracaceae bacterium | reverse complement strand
GGATCTCTCCTTAAACCAGTTATTGGTGATCTTAAGTTCGGACAAGTCTTTAAACACTTTCCGGATCACAATCAAGGTGACAATTTCGTACTGCTTTCCAATATAGGTACTCGTTGATTTCGGCAGATGATAAATCAGCAAATAGACTTCGTAGATAAGAATGAATGAGAAGGGAGTGTAGATGGCAGAAATCGGATTACTAAGAAGTTTTGAGGGAGATTCGAGTCTAATGAATTCAAGTTCAACCAAAGAAATAACAGCTAAGTGAACGACGAAGCTGATGATCGCACCGAATAAAATAATCGTCTCGCTCCGAGATTTAAACTTCTCGGAAAGGATATTGGTTGAAATAGAATCTATCATTTTGTTTTGTACCATTTGGGGTTAATTACTTTTTCTCAGATTCAAAATGACAGTCTAAGTAGCTCGTACACGCTTCAACCATTGCTTTGACTCCGCTATTAAAAGCGATGTTGATCGTTCCACCGCCCTTCACTGAAGCAATGTCTCCCACGAAAAAGACTCCCTCAAGACTTGAAGCACTATAGATATCATCACCCTCGTGACCCATTTCGATACCGATAGATGATAAATAGTTTGCGGGCCTTTCATTGCCAAGTGCCGTTACGATTCCGTCAAACTCTTCGCCCTGGGGTAATTCCTTGAAGGTGACAAAAGGTTTGCCTTCATGGTCTTCAATTTTTTCAATATTCGTCCCTGAGAAGAACGTTAATTTTTTCTCTTTGATGAGTTCTAGAGTCGCTTCATTGTTTGTCGAGAGCATTCGATCGAATGCCTTGCCTCGATAACTCAAGCTCACTCGGTGCCCTCGATCGATGAGGATCTTTGCATACTCGGCAGCGGAGTCTCCGCCTCCGACGACTAAAATTTTTTCAATTTTGTTATCGATCCTTTGAATGTCGTAGAAAATTTTTTCAGAGACAGTGCTCGGGATCGAAACGGAAAGAGTCCGCGGAGCAGACATTGTGCCGATGGCGATGAATAAAGAATTCGTGAGGTACACGTCGTTTGAAGTCTGAACCGAGAGTTGGCCGTTTTTGAGCTTGCTGATTCGCTCAACTGTTTGGTGATACTTAATGTTCAATTGATACTCAGAGACAATGCCCTTCATGAAAGCCATGAATTCTTGTTTGGACATGTCACTAATACGTAAACCAGAGATTCGGTCTGCAAATTTATTTTTATAATTGGCGACCACAGCTTTCTCATCCGGATACTTCGATGAAATCATGTACGCAACTTCATCGAATTTTTCGAGGATAAGTATTTCGTCTGTGCTGAAGCCTTTCTTAATCGCTTCGACGGCGGTGGATATTCCCGCAGGGCCTGCGCCTAGTATGAGTACTTGCTGAAACATTCGATATTCCTCTGAAACAATTAACCTCCATATAACCGTACTGAGTTCAGGGTCATCATACAACTTCAACAATGGTGAATTTAAAAAACAGAGCAATTAATAACTAGAATCGAAGGAAGAAAATACTAAAATCCGTATCCCGGGGGGACCGACATGAGCCCAGAGTACATCGTGCCTTGCGGGCCACCATTTGGTTTCAGAGGATTAAATTCCGATGACTCAATGGTTGTAATGTCTGTGATGTTTCTGAGGGAGTGGCTCTCGATCACTTGACCATTTCGACCGGGGAAAACGTGGTAACCAGTGTGAGCCGTACCCAAAAAGAAGGGAAGATTTTTTAACGCGAGAGGTTGAGTAGTTTTGAAATTCACGAGAGTTGATTTATCATCCACAGCATTATCGTAGTACATTCCCATTTTTTGGATCGTGGCCCATCGGTAGGCATGCCAGCCCCACGAGCGTTGGCGATTTTCAGGGTTGCGTAACTTTTCCTGACGATCCCATTCCTCGTTCATCGAAATTTGCGGATTCCAGTAAAGTGTTTTCCAGCCGAGCTTTCTGAGTGAGTATTGGAGCGCCGTTCCATCGACAGCATTGAGCTTCAAGTGGGCCTCAATTCGCTTCCAAAGTTTTTCTTTTTTTACGGCAATAAAACCTTGAGACAAGCAACGCATAGCTAGTCCGACACATGAAATAGTTTCCATCTGATCGACAAGGTTTTCGTTTTTCCCTAAAGAGCGAACGTATGCTTTCTTTTGATCGTAAGTGAGTTTTGAAAATTTGGATTGATCACCGTAAAAAGGAGAGATCCCATAACGGCGATGAAAAGCGAGATGTTTGTCGTAAGTTTTCTTCAAGCACTCTGCAGCTGCAGGGACGATGGTGTCGACATCTGTCTGATGATCGGAGATTTCCTGTGGGGTGAATTCGATTGAGCCTCTAAAAGCGCCATGAGCAAACATGGGAAAAACGAGACTGGCAAACAGTAAAGTTTTGATCATGGAATTATTTATAGAATGAAAATTTGTACGAGTAAACTTTTGAAATTGCTCCCAGAGATAAAAATGTGGGCACGAACTTTCCGTGCCCACCAAGGCCGCACCTAAAAGAGCGTGGTTCAAAATAAGAAAGCGAAATGAATCATTTTCCGACCCAGTCCTGATCTGACTTTCCCCGTCCAGCCTTTGGAAAAATTGGGTCCTTCAATTTTTGAGAGAAAATGGCTATAATGTTTTCATGAAAAGTTTAAAAGATCAGTTACTCAAGGCAGGCCTCAGAGAAACCCCTAATCCGAAGGCCGCCAATGAACGCGAGCAAATAAAGAAAAAGCAAGTCACCGAAGCTGTGATCCATCAGGAGCAGCGGAATTTTTGTGAAGCCTGCCAGCAGGTAAGGCCCGATGTGGAACTTTACTATCACCGCAATCCGACGACTGAAGCAGAATGGATCTGTGTGAAGTGCGCTGATCAATTGAAGATCGGAGATGACTGTCGTCAGACAGCTCAGAGTGATACATCCATCAAAAAAATGTTTCGCCGTGAACATGGATTGACTCGCCCAGCCTCGGATTTCAGAGCTGTTCAGAGGAGTGATAAACCAAAGGGCCCAGTCAACGGGAATCGCTGATTTTTATTTCTCTTCTGGCGAGGGATAAAAACCAGCGTCATTGAAACTATTTTTTTGTTCGGCGACCAGGTTTGGAAAGCACTTCGATATAAAATTGTTCGAAGTTTTGCAGCACGATCTTATCAATGCCTTTGTTAATTTCCGCGACGTGAATTACTTCTGCGGTCTCTTGGTCTTGACCGATTTTGCAATCAAAGTCCCAAAAATCCACACCGTCTTTGAGAGGCTTTCTTCTCTCCCGGGCTATGTATTTACTGATTTCGTGTTTTACATAATCCACCTGACGGGCAGGGGCTTTCTTTGGATCCGTCAGTTTAAAATCTTTTTTCATACGATAATCTTAGCAATTTGATGGCCTGATTGGAACGGGATCAATTTTTATTTTTACCATCCTTTTTGCCTGAGTGCTTGTTGGATTTTGTGGCGGAAGTCTAAGAGTAAAGTAGCCGAAGCGACTCAATTCGACTTTTGCCAGTGACGGTAAGGCAAATAAAAAAATAAAAAAACTTCACCCACTTTATCCTAACAATTGATTGAATTAAAAAAGATGTTTCAGAAAAGTTCGTCTATCATCTTTGAAAATAGCTCATCTTCAAAGGAATAAGCAATGTTTCCCAGAAACGTCTTACTTATCGTTATCCTATCTCTCTTCGTATCCAGCTGCACTCGGATTGAAACAGGAGAAGTCGGAATCCGTATTGGATTCGATAAACAGATTAATGCCGGCGAGTTATTCCCAGGAAGTTTTAACCAGACTTTGATCGGAAGTGTTCTCACTTTTCCGATCAAAGACGTCAGTGTCAAAGTCGAAGACATGACCCCGCAAGCAAAAGACAATAGCACGATGAAAGATTTCGATGCGCTTGTCATCTATAACGTGAATCCGCAGTCCGTGAGCGAACTTTATGTTTCTAAGAACCGTTCGTTTCACGCACAATTCGATGATGATATTTATCTCATGTATAATTACGTTCATCAGACGGCGCGGAACGCGATCTATAAATCGGCGAGAAAATACGACGCTCTCGAGATGAATGACAACCGCCAAGCAATCGAGATGGAAGTCAAAGAATTGATGATGAAGAGTCTGGCCGATGAAAAACTTGATACTTCAGTCACGATCACTCAGGTGCTCGTCCGAGTCATCATGCCTGCTGACTCCGTGGTCGATTCGGCAAATCAACTCGTGAAAGCGAAAAACGAATATAAGCAAAAAGAAGTCGAAGTTCAGACGGCCAAAAAAGAAGCAGAGAGAATTGCAGCATTGAATGCTAATAAAGGTGCGATCGAATACATGGCCGCGATGGCGAACATGAGAATTGCCGACGCGATTGCCAACGGTAAAGTCAACACGATCGTGATCCCACTAGATTTTAAGGGTATGATTAACATCGGGAAATAATATTCTATGAAAGATTTCACCGCAAAAATTCTCCAGACTCTTACAGCAAACGGTTTTCCTGAAAAGCGCGTATCTCTCCCGACCGATAAGATGTTTGAGGTTGCCCAGAGTAAGGGCCTCAGCTTTAACGATGTCTTGCAAAGTTTAAAAACTGATCACAATATTGATTCAAAGATTGGTCCGGACAAAATTATCTTTTCTCCCTTGGACCGTGAGATCCCGGCGATGAATCCTGAAGAGATGATGAAACAGGCGCAAGAAATGATGGCGAAGATGAGTCCCGAAGAGGTCAAAAAGATTCAAGAAATGTTCACGAACATGTCCGAAGAAGAAAAAGAAAAGATAATGAAAAAGGGTAAAGACCTGGGCATTTTGTGAAGAATCTTAAGTCTAACGAATGAGTTTCGATTTCTTACAGAAATAAATGAGAAAGGTGTGAGGAAGAGCAATAGACGAAAGAATCATGATCGACCATTTGAACAGTGAATCTTCCACTCGGATTAAACTCGTATCGATAAAAAGAGCGAAAAGAATGACGGCGACGATAGGGATAATCCAAAATGGAATCAATCTCTTCATATGAATCTGCACTGGTGAGTTTAAAAAATTCACAATATGTTTCACCGAGTGGATGAAACAAAAATAGATTCCCAGTGAGTACAGCGGGTCAAGAACCAGAAAAAGAATACAAACGATAAGTGGCTCTAACGACATCATTTGCCAAGCTTGCTTGCGCACGAGCTTGTAATAAATTCCTCTCACAACAATCAGACTTGAAAGAACAACCGCCGCGACCGCTAAAACGGTAAAAACGGGAGTCATGAATTCTAAGAAAGAAGTTTCTTGGATGTGGCCCGCAAGTTTCAACGATCTTTCAGAATGAAATCCAAACGGAATGAAGAATGGAGCAAGGAATCTGGCAAAAAATTCAAGCGATAGAAAATCGGATTTTGTCTCATCAAGCGACAAATCGCTCTGGGCAAAGTGAAAGCAGGAGTATGCAATAAAAAAGAGGAAGGCCCCTCCAGGAATCAGGACCCACGCAAAAACCATTGCGGCCACGGCGATAAGATAAAAGAAAAGAAGAACTAAAATGTCTTTTCTTGAAAAGCTCAGTTTATCGATCAGAAAAATATCAAGCGCTCCGTGAGGAAATCCAAGGAAGACGATTCCGGTGAGGAGAACTGCCATGAATGGTTCGAGAGTAGGAAGAAGAAAACTGATCGCAAAGATAAAAACAAAAACTAGGACTGCGGCGGTAACCGCAGTCCTAGTGAAATGATAGAAATCAAATCTTTCTAATTTCTTTTCAGACAACTATCAACCCTTAAGTTGTAGGGAGTGATCCGTCCGCGCTTGATTTCTCATACGCGATAGCGAAGATCATAACACCATAGAGAGCTTTAGCTGTGACGTCAGCGATCGAGTACGCAACTTGTACTCCAACTGCTGCGCTTGCAGATTCAGCACCACCGAAAGTTCCGATGAGGTAAGCGATTGGGTAGAAGCCCCAAGTCATGAGAAGAACCCAACGCGTGTTTGCGAAGAGAGTCTTCACTTTATCTGTAGAGTTAGCAGTTGCTTCTCCCAGTTGTGTCCAAAGAACAAAAAGAATATAGACGAATGGGATTGAAGAAAGAGTTCCCCAAAGGTGTCTTGTTCCTGTGTCTGTTGAGATTTCTCCTGGGTATCCAAGAGCAATCATAAGAACTGCTGCAATCACGAGTTTCGTGAGCATTGGACCAGTTTTTCCTTTCCCAAGGCCAAGCACGAGAATAAGCTCAACGAGAAGAAGTGGAACTGTCAAAAGCCAGTCTACATAACGATAAGCATCGTTAAATGGCTTGCCAGAAGAGACATAGTTGCCATCTACCAACGTGTAAGCAGCTTCCCAGCTACCCATGATTCTCCAGTAGTGGTAACCCGCAATAAGAACGACGAGAGACGAAACTACCATCGAAGCTCTATACTTAGCTCCGATAAGTTTCTGAGACATAACGAAAAACGCAAAAGCACCAAACATAGACGCGACAGCAAATGACAGCATGTTGAAGACCAACGAATACTGTCCATACGACAATTCTGGCATAGTAACCCCTTTTTGAAGTTTAACGACCGTAAATATTTTAAGTAACAATTAATTCTGAACTTTTATTATACGTTTTAGCAAGAATTCTTCGATTTATTTTTACTTGATTGCCGATTTATTTAGGCTTTGATCGTGTGCTCAGAGTCCTGATGGGTTTTTTCTAGGATTGGGTTCGGAACACACTCATTAATCTTGCTCTTGTGTTTGTCCTGCATTATCAATTTATCAAAAATTCCTTTGATTTCATTTTAGAGTGATGCGCAATGAGCCAGAAAATAATTATTCTCGGAGGTGGTTTGTGGGGATCAATTCTCGCGTACTTCTTCCATTGCCAAAACCCAGATTGCGATTTCGAACTGTATGAAAAAAATGAAAGGCTTGGGGGAGACCACACTTGGTCATTCCATTCAACCGATATACCGCAGAATTTATTCTCGCTCATTAAGCCTTTCATTAGCTTCTCGTGGTCCTCTCAGACTGTGAAATTCCCACTCTTTACTAGAAACTTTTCGACAGGGTATCACTCCATCCTTTCTTCTCGTTTCCACGAAATGATGACGAGTAAGCTTCCTAGCGAGAAAGTTTTTTTGGGAACCAATAAGTCTCCCCAAGATTTCTCCGACGAGTGTGTTGTGTTTGATTGCCGTAATCTCCCAGTCGATGTTGACGGAGGATGGCAGAATTTTTACGGGCTCGATCTCACTCTCACGCATCCCCATGGACTCGAAAGACCAATCATCATGGACGCCACCGTCCCTCAGTTGGATGGCTACCGTTTCGTTTACTACTTACCCTGGGACGCGCATCGAGTCTTAATTGAGGATACGAGATATTCCGATTCAAAAGAGATGAACATCAACGAATGGAAAATGGAGCTTGATCATTTAGTTGAGTCTCATGGTTGGAGAATTGAAAAAGTCGAAAGAATTGAAATTGGCTCATTACCAATTCCTTTTCAGGAATTTCCGAAAGCTAACTCATCTCGAAACGTTCTTTCGCTGGGGGGATTCTCCCATGAAGTCACTGGATACTCGATTCCTGATTGCCTAAGACTTTGTCATTTGCTTGCGGCCCATCCAGAACAAAATCTTGAGGGCTGGTCAGCGATCCTTTCTGCCTACAAGCAAGACAAGAAGTGGCGGAGTCTCTTTTATCGTTGGATCAACCGTTTCCTGTTCTTAGGTTCTCCGGCACCGATGAGATACAAGATGCTTCAGCATTTCTACAAACTTCCAGACGGTGTGATCCAGCGGTTCTATGCTGGGAAAACAAGCCTTCCCGATATGGTCAAATTTTTCGCGGGAAAACCACCGCTCCCCCTCATGGGAATTTTCAGGGTCTTGAGAGATCAACGGAGTGTTACTTTATGATGATGAACTCCGACTTTAGAAAAGACGGTTTATCTTTTGTGGCAACGACTGAGCACCTTGAAGGACTGCTCTGTGAAAACCTCTGGACACCCGTCGAGGATTTTCTCGCTCATCCTGGAAAAAATATCAGATCTCGTCTCGTGGAAATAGGCTATCAGCTGGCGATTGCCCCTGCCGCCATCGGTGAAGACCAAATAGAAAATCTTCGTAAAGCTTCTCAGATTGTGGAATGTGTCCATGCTGGTGCTCTCATTATTGATGACATTCAAGACGGGAGTCTCGTTCGTCGTCAGAGACAGAGTATGCATGTGAAATACGGCGTCCCACTCGCCCTCAATGCAGGGAATTGGCTGTACTTCTGGGCGATGGATCGGATGAAGGCCCTGACTGTGGCCCCCGATGTGAGACTTTCTCTCATGGATGACTGTCTCAACCTGATGCTCGAAGCTCACTACGGTCAGGCGATCGATCTTGGTGCCACTTTGGAGTCTCTTGATCAAAAAGAGATTGCTAGCATTTGCCGATCTTCCATGGAACTGAAAACAAGCTCACTCATGGCACTCGCCCTTCGTCTGGGGTCTGCAGTTGGTGGGAACCTTCACTTCGATACAAAACTAAGAGAACTGGGTCGTCACCTTGGATTCGTCCTCCAAGCCTACGATGATGTCGGTAACTTTCTTCTCAAACCAAATAATGAACCGTCGAAACGTTGGGAAGATCTTGTTCTCAAGAGACCTTCTTGGATTTGGATGCAGGTTGCGACTCAAGCTTCCCCAGAGGAATTTAAGAATTTCATCTCTGCCGTCAATGAATTACCTCATGAAGAGGCTCTCCATCAGTTTAGTCGAAGCTTCCACCTTGAAGTAAGAATTCTTGAATCCGCGAAAGCTGAACTCAATAAGTTGGTCCAATTCTGTGATACGAACTGGTCCGAATCCCACGAAGAAGT
>CANETG010000099.1 GCA_947440875.1 Bacteriovoracaceae bacterium | reverse complement strand
TTCTTGTATAGGCCTGAGTCTGAGCACCGACCTCGGATTTGAGATCTTCGGTGAGCTTCGCCTCGTCCTTGGACTGACCTATTCTCACCACTTTCAATAAGTAAATCGTTCCGGGATTTCCAAGATTGATGGTCTCGCCGACCTGAGCTTTGAAAAGTTTCTCTGCCTCAAGTGGGGCTAAAGCAGAAGTGCTGATTGATTGATCGTACTGGTTGACTTCAACGTCTTTGAATAGCTGGCCTTCCACTTTTTTCGTGAATGACTCAACTTCGGCGATATTGTTTGAAGCAAGAGCTGAGAGAAGTTTTTCTTCTTCCGTTTTAAGAAGCTTGTCGAGGTCCTGGGCTTTTGTTTTTTGAAGTGCCATGCGGGCAAGTTCGTCTTTCACTGATTCAAGACTGCGACTCTCGGATGCCTTTTTATCTTGGACATAAATGATGTGGTAACCGAATTGAGTTTTCACCGGTTGAGAAATTTCACCTGGCTTCATAGCGAAAGCCACTTTTTCAAATTCCGGAACCATTCTCCCTGCGGAGAACCAGCCGAGATCTCCGCCATTACTTTTGCCCGTTGGATCCTGCGTTTCTTTTTTGGCGATATCCGCGAAATTTTTTGTGTTCACTTTGCTGCGAAGATCTTTTGCTTTCTGAAGAACTTTCTCGTCGTCACCATTTAAAAGGATGTGACTTGCTTTCACTTCAGCTGCCTTGTTGTAGCGTGAAGCATTGTCAGTGTAGGCATCATCGAGAGCTTTTTTATTCGTTGGATTAGAAATGTAATCCTTAATCTCTTGCTCTGAAACAGCAACGAGAGGGGCAAGCGATTGACGAGAAACTTTTAAGCCTTGAACCACATAAACATTATTTTTAAATTTCATGACGTCACGGACATGGCTTTCCGAAACGACTGAACTAGAAAAAAGCTCTTCGACTTTTTTCTGTTTCATGTCGTTTCCAACCAGTTCTTCAAACTGCGCAGGAACGTATCCGTTTGCCTGTAGCGCATTGCGGTACAGGTTCACATCAAACTGACCGTTGGTCTGGAAATAAGGCATTTTCCGGATTTCATTCTTCACTTCATCTAATGACACAACGAATCCCATCTTGTCGGCCGTATTGAGCATGAGTTTTAGTTGAACCAGACTATTTATCACTGAGTCTTTAATCCCCATTTGCTCCATTTGCTTTTCGCTCATCCCGTTTCCGCCCATCATCTGATTGAAGAATTCAATCTGACGTTGCAGGGCCATTCGGTATTCTTTTGTCGTGATGGGTGTCCCGTCGACACTGGCGACATTCTTCGAGGTTCCCATAGAGAAATTGTCGAATCCTGAGAAGAGGAAACTGGCAATGATGATCAGGAAGATGAACATCAGAATGAAGTAAGACATCTTGTTAGCAGCGTTTGCTTTCATGGCATTCCTTTCAGCGGATTAAAGTGCAAGTCATTTTATCGGGAAGGAGTGGTTACAGTCAAAGCCATTTCCCCTCTGATTTTGCTTTTCCTGAAACTCCGTTTTCGATACTCTGTGGGGATAAGAAACTAACCAGGGTCTGCCTTGAAACTAATCCAAGAGTCTTCCAAGACTAAAATTGTCAATAATGCCATCGTCGCTATTTTAGCGATCTATGGCATTTCGCAAAAAAACTTCAATCTGGATGAGCCGACGCTGTTTACCCAGGTCGTGACGGAAGTGATTTCGCCTGTTCAAGAGGGGATTGCGGACTCGAAACGGAGCATGTCTTCGCTCTGGGAAAATTATCTTTTGATCGTGAATACTTCCAAAGAAAATGTCGTTTTGAAAAAACAAATTTCTCGCTTAGAAAGTGATCTAACGAACATGGATGAAGTGAGGAAGGAAAATCTTCGCTTGAAGCAGTTACTTAACTTTTCTGATGGGATTTCACCGCAACGGGTACTCGCCCAGGTGGTCGGCTGGGATTCGGCCAACGAGTTCAAAGTAATTCGTCTCAACAAAGGGACCAATCACGGAATCAAAGTCATGTCTCCTGTGATCACTGATCAAGGCTTGGTGGGATACGTCTACCGCGCGACTCCTAACTACTCTGATGTTCTCACTATCCTTGACCAGAACAACAGAGTGGACGTCGTGGTGGAAAGAACTCGCACACACGGAATTGTGGAAGGTGTGATGAACTTTAAATGTGCCCTCAAATACGTCATGAGAAATGAGCCCGTGGAAGTGGGAGATAAATTAATGACTGCTGGAGTTGGCGGAATTTATCCCAAAGGTGTCAAAGTCGGAATGATCACAGACATCCGGAAAGAAAATTTCGGGATGACTCTTTCGATCGAAGTCGTTCCATCCGTTGACTTTGATAAACTGGAAGAAGTTCTGGTTCTTCTCCCCGTCGAGGAAGCTGCCACGACTGCTTCCGTAGAAGTTGTGCCCCAGGAGAGAAAGCCATGAAACTCAGATTCTCACAGGTCATTTTTTCTTTCGCGATTACTCTGTTACTCCTGATTGGTTTTGAGATTCTAACGGCCACTGTTTTCCCCGCACTCGGTTGGAAAGAGTACCGACTTACATTCAATGTTTTGATTATTCTCTTCCTGGCGATCAGACTCGATTCACCAGGTGTCCCTTGGATGATCCTTGGTCTCCAAGTGATCCATTCGATTTTTTCAGTCGAAGGTTGGGCACTCGGGACTCTGGCCGGAGTTATCGTGATGATTTCGGCTAATTATTTAAAAGAACTTCTCCATCTCACGACCGCGTTTATGACGATGCTCATTGTTCAATTCTTCCAAGTCATTTGGTTTGTGACTGTCAGCGTGGTGATTTGCCTCAAGGTGAGTGACTTCTCAAAGTTCGGCATGATCGTTTGGAGTTTTATTCCAGGATCAATTCTTCTTTCTCTCATTTCACCAGTTCTCTTCTGGCTCCTCGCCAATATCTGGCGCGTACCCAGTGATTCGGGAAGTAGAGGGGTAGAGATCTAATGTTCGGAGAAGAAGAACTCGTCAAGATACACAAAGATCGCGCAACGCTGATTTCCTACATCATCACTGCAGCTTTTGGTCTCGTATTAGCGCGGCTCTGGTACCTCCAAGTTTATAAAGGGGAAACCCTTCACAACTATTCCATTCAGAATCGTCTTCGGAAAGAAGTTGTCTGGGCTCCCCGCGGTCTGATCTACTCGCGAGACGATCAGCTTCTGGTGGATAATATTCCCCGCTTCGACGCTATTCTGACGCCGCAGTTTTTGATCGATAAAGAAGAAACTCTGAATAAACTCTCGGGCATTCTTTCGCTCGAGCGGGCGTCGATCGATGGAGTCCTCAAAAAGAATTCTAACCAGGCCAAGTACCGACCGATCATCATCAAAAAAAATATTTCCTTTGGTGAACTCGCTCAGATCGAGTCACAAAACGCTGAGCTCCCAGGTGTCTCAGTGGACACGTTCATTTCCCGCGAATACCGCGACAAAGAAGTGGGCGCGCACCTTCTGGGTTATATTTCAGAAATTTCTCAGATCCAGTTACCGAAACTCCGAGAACGCGATCGTCTTGACTACCGCCTCGGAGACTTCATCGGCCAGTTTGGCATCGAAGAACAACTCGATCGTTATCTCCGCGGAGAAAATGGGCACGAGTTCGTCGAAGTCGACGCCCGAGGAAGAAGAAAACGTTACATCAACACCGATAACTTATTCAAAGGAATCGAAGATGAGAAACCGCTCTCAGGGATGAACGTTAAACTCACGATTGATCGAGACATGCAGATCGCTGCCTACGAAGCCCTCGAAGGAAGGGTCGGGGGAGTGATCGCCCTTGATGTGGAATCGGGCCAGGTTCTTGCGATGGTTTCACGCCCGAGCTTTGATCCCTCACAGTTCTCGCGTGGACTGTCTCCCGATTACTGGCGCTCCCTCGTCAACAACAAAGAACATCCTCTTCGCGATCGGAATATTCAAGAGCACTTTTCTCCGGGATCAACTTTCAAAGCGATCACCGGTATTGCAGCTTTCGAGAATGGAGCAATCGACGAAAGAACCGAAGTGAACTGCGGAGGATCTTTCCGTCTCGGGTCTCGTGTCTATCACTGCTGGAAAAAAGAAGGGCATGGTGCCACGTCCCTCGTAAAGGCGATCCGCGAATCCTGTAACGTTTATTTTCAGAAAGCCGCTTTCCGGATGGATATTGATGAGATTGCAAAATATGCCAAGGCTTTTGGTATGGGCGCTCGCACGGGGATTTCTCTCCCGCGTGAAGTCTCGGGACTTATTCCCACCAAAGATTGGAAGAGAAAACGTTTTGGACAAGAGTGGCAGCCTGGGGAAACTCTTTCCTGCTCGATTGGTCAGTCATACGTTCTTTCGAGTACGATTCAGTTAGCGACCGCCTACGCAGCGATCGCCAACGGTGGGAAAATTTTCCGGCCTTACGTTGTGAAAGACGTGTATGACGATCAGGGCGAGCTCGTGAAAACCTTCCACCCGGAACTTCTTTCAAAGATTGAAATGAAGAATCCCAAAACACTTCAGCTTGTTCGTGAGGGTCTTTTTCAGGTGATGAACAATCCGAAGGGAACGGCTTTTGCCCGTCGTGGTCCTGGGATCATGATGGCCGGAAAAACCGGAACCAGTCAGGTGAAGACGGCGAGTGCGGATAAGGTCTACCAAAAATGTGATCTCATGGATTACGAATCACGACACCACGGACTTTTCGTCGGATTTGCTCCCTATGATAATCCTAAGATTGCAACGGCGGTGATCATCGAACATGGTTGCTCAGGTTCGGGAGCTGCTGCACCGGTAGCAGAAAAAGTGGTGACTCAATACATGAAAAAATATCAACCCGAGATGTATCTCGAGAACCTTGAAAAAGACAAACTCATCAAAGATAACTGGGTGAAGACACTTAAGGCTGAAGTGCCAAAGGCCAAGCCAACGGCAACGGAATAATATGAATCAAACTATCCTTCAGTTTTTGAAGCGCTATGATTTCAGTTTCCTCGGATCCATGTCCGCGATCTTCCTCGTCGGAGTTCTCAACCTTTATTCTGCGACTCACTCGCAACAGCACGAGGGGCTCGATTCGTTATATAAGTCTCAGATGATATGGTTCGGAATCTCACTGAGTGTTGCAGTAGCGATCAGTTTCTTGAATCCCAAAACGATCGAGCGCTTTTCCTACGTTGCCTACATCGGAACTTTATTTCTCATCTTTCTCGTTCTCCTCATGGGGAAAGTAGGGATGGGTGCTCAGCGCTGGTTAGTCATCGGGCCCCTTCGCATGCAGCCTTCTGAGTTTATGAAAATGGGATTAGTCCTTGCGCTGGCGAGATACTTCACAAAAGTTTATCCCGAGCGGGAGCTCGGATTTAAAGAACTCATTTTCCCAGGCATCATCACCATGGTTCCTGCGGTGATGGTGATCGTTCAGCCCGATCTCGGAACGGGAATGCTCCTTCTTTTTATTTTTGCGATGATGATTTTTTATAAGCGCTTGAAGTGGAAGACGATCATGACCCTGGGGATAATCTCCTTGGTGTCCGGGGTCCTCATGTATAACTTCGGGCTCAAAGAGTATCAGCGAAAGAGGATTCATACTTTCATTGATCCTTACGAAGATGCCAAGGGCTCCGGTTACAATGCGATTCAGTCTGAGATCGCTATTGGTTCCGGCAGACTCTTCGGGAAAGGGTTTAAAAATTCTTCTCAAGCCTCACTCAATTATCTTCCTGAAAACCACACGGACTTTGTGTTCGCGATCTTCAATGAAGAGCATGGATTCTTTGGGTCAGTGTTCCTCGTGATCCTCTACATCGTCTTCTTTATGAGGATGGTGTGGCTGGCGAGCTCCGTGCAGAGGTTTTATGATTCCGTCCTAGTGGTGGGGATCATGTCGATATTTTTCTGGCACACGTTTATTAACATGTCGATGGTGTCGGGCCTTCTCCCCATCGTGGGTATTCCATTGCCGCTCATGAGTTACGGCGGATCTTCCATGCTCACTTTTGGTGTCGGAGTCGGGATTGCGACTTCCATTTCAAATACTCGTAACTTCTTTAATTAAATCGAAACGTGGATACTCACTGTCCACGTTTTAGACAATTCCTCCGGTAATCTTTTCATCTGAATACATCCCAAACTCTTTTCCTGGTTAAATACAAAATATAACAACCTCCAAGGAGTCAGCTTGAAATCCATATCTTCATCGGCAGCCATTATTTTATCACTCGGTCTTCTGGCGTCGTGCGTGGAGGAGAAAACATCAAAATCACTGATGGGAAAAAAAGAAGTTGATATCAATACCATCTTGGAATCAAAGGAATCAGATTCTTCGAAGGCAGAGAAACTCGCCTTGGCAGCCGAGCAGCTCCTTACACCCTCTGGATTCATCTATGCGGATATGATTCTCGATCAAGCATTAAAACTCGACCCCAAAAACAAGCGCGCTGGTCTTTACAAGTCTTTCCTAGCTGGGTCATTGGCGACCAAAGGGATCCTTGCCCGCGTGAAACCACTCGCGGAGAAAGACCCGGAAGCAAAAAAGAAACTCGAAGAAATTATATCTAAAATGCAGGAAGGAAGTCTGAAGAAATTTCTCCTCGATGGGAAACCAGAAATTAAAAATGAAAAAGACGTGCAGGCCTTTGCTGATTCAGTAATTAACGGTTTTGGACAATTCCGCCAGTTTCTTAAAGCGAACAAAAATCTCGAAATTGAACTCAACGTGAATGATTATATGACATCGTCAGGTAGATCATATTCATACTCTTCGTATTGCAATACTTATCCGACTGGTAACGGAAACTATGAGACGAACTGCTCGACTTACGAAGAAGAGTCCTCAAACACAACTCCTTCAAAATTCTCTCTCAATCGCGCAGATATCGAAGGCCTTCAGCACATCACTGCTGGGTATCAGATTTATGGATCACTCCTGAACTCTTACAGCCTTTCGGGCGCCATTGGTGTCGCGAAAAACGCTGCGAACCGTGATAAGCCGACGTCTCAAATCTGGAAGGAGCTCGCACGTGATGCTGACTTCGGAAAACTGCGGAATGATGTTTTCGCTCGAATTCCAGAACTTGGTACGGATGCAATCATTGGCGTGAGATGGGCACTGAGTGTTCAAAAACAGCTTTGTCCTTCCGGCGTTGAAACGAGCGACTCTCGTCCAGGGATGCTCTTCGGAAAAGGGATTTGCTTCAAGCAACCCACAACTGATCTAGAAAAAACTCTCGAGTTCGTAGAACTCGCTCTCCAAGGTCAAAAGATCCCAGTTCGTCTTGGCTCAATCGACACTGAGATTATTCCCCAAGCAATCCTCTCGAATCCGGTAAAAGATCTTAAAACTCTCAAGCCAGTCTTCAACAATTGTGGAAAAATTGCTGCGGTAGCGGATGAAACTCTTAACGGTCTTTTCCCGAATGCTGATTTGAATGACGCTCTCTCGGAGAGCGCGAATTGTCCTGATCAAATGAATGCTAATTTTGAAGTTGAATAAATACTTTCTTCTTCCAGGAGGATTACTCCTCCTGGCTTTTTCTGTTCACGCCAATACGTTCCGCGGGAAGATCGAGGGATTTCAACTCTCGACCTGCCACCTCGAAAAATGTTTTCGCCTCATTTCACCTTTGGCGCATGTCAGCCACTTAGACGGGAACTACGCTTTCGATGAGGCAAGTTTGGATCTTTCCGGTAGAACAATCGCTTCGCGCGACGCTTACTACGATAGAAACATGAAAAAAGTTTTTCTGAGAAATGTAAGCGGAGTGGATTACGTTTACGATGTCGTGAGCGGTGAACTCCATCAATACGGAAATAAGTAAGGGACGCTTTCGCGCCCCCTTGAATAAAAACTAATTATCGTCTTCATCATTCCCAGTGACCCGATCCCACCATTCACGAATATCATCAATGACTCCTCCTTCTTCTTCCTCCGGCGTAGGTTGTGGGCCCGGCGCTGGCGCTGGCGCTGGACTTAAGTCAGGAGCGGGAGACGGAATTGGTGTCGGCTCTTCGCCCGCAACAACTGTGGTTTCAGCCTCATCAGTAATTGAATCCCTCGTTTTAAAAAAGATTCCACACGCAATGGGGAGCGAACTCGTCCGCGAGAGACCATAGTAACTAGAAACAGTTTCTGGGATGTTAAACTCCGATGAAGCTCCTTGGATCAAAATTACTTTTCCGAGGAAAGTAAATCCTGATTGATCTTCTAATTTTCTCACGCGGTCCCGGGTGTTTTCATCCGGAGATTTTAAATCTTCAAAGAAGCGCGAGAAGCTCGCTGTTTTTTTGTAAAAATAAGAACCTCTTTGGTTAGAGCTCGAAGGATAGTAACCAGTCCCAGCAGACTGTGAATCAAGATCCCCATCGAGTGGGATGATTACGTCACCAAGAGAGGCTTCACTTTCAGTCATGTCGAGATAGCCGTCCTTATTTGTGTCAGATTCAATGCCGGGACAGCGATTTCCCCAGTAAACTGCCTGGCGATAAAGTGCCCCCTGAGCGCCAACCGTCAACTTCACTTTTGCGATGAGCTCATCAGCACTTCGCGTGAAAGTGGCCATCCCTGAATTCGCGGCGTGAAGGTTAATATTAATAGGGTAAAGGACTGCAGAGTAGGTTCCATTGACGTTCGATCCGTCTGAGTTCAGTTCTTCTTGGTAAGGGTTTACCGTGAGTTTATTCGCCTTTCCGCAAGCGGCGCCTAGGAGTAATAAACTCATCGTGAGTGGTCCAGCTAATCTCTTCACTTTTTACCTCGTATTTTTCGTTCCCTAAAAAATCGACTCCTGATCATCAAGCGATTCGGAGTCATTAGTCACCTTAATCACTGCCTTGAGTTTCCCCTTGGTACGCGCAAAGACCTTGAAAACTGTCGGGAACTGAGACATCGCGAA
>CANETG010000098.1 GCA_947440875.1 Bacteriovoracaceae bacterium | reverse complement strand
CAGGCAAATCCACTTTGCATTCACCTTGAGTCAACACGAGGGTTTTCATCTTGAGTTCATCGGTAAAAAGATTTCTCTCCGCGGGAAGATTCCCGGAAGTAGTGAACACAATTCTCCAGGGCTGCTCGCCTTTAAAGCCCTCAAGACGCACATTGAGCTTTGGATTATCGGTGCGAAGAGTACCGGCTCCAATCATGACGGCCTGGTGAAGGCTTCTCATGACGTGAACTTCTTTTCTCGATTCTTCGCCCGTAATCCACTGAGATTTTCCATCAGGCATGGCAATCTTTCCGTCGAGGGTAGAGGCCATCTTGAGATGAACGAATGGGAGTTTTTTTCTTTGAGAGTGAAAAAAAACTTCGTTTAATTCTTCGCCGACGTCTTCATGAATTCCGTAAACCACTTCGATGTCATGATCGCGAAGAAGAGACATCCCCTGACCATTGACTTCAGGGTTAGGGTCAAGATTACAGATGACAACTTTTTTCACTCCTTCCTCGATCAATCGTTGAGCGCAGGGAGGAGTTTTTTTATTAGTATGACAGCATGGTTCAAGGTTCACGTAAACCGTAGAGCCTCTGATGGATTCGGTCGCATGATGAATGGCATCGAGTTCGGCGTGGGCCTCACCAGATTTCCGGTGAAATCCCTCGGCGATGACTCTTCCGTCTTTGACAATCACGCATCCGACGAGGGGATTAGGCCACGTTGTGCCTAAACCTTTCTTGGCTAATTCGAAAGTTTGTAGGATGAATTGACTCATGCTTCTTCCAGATCCTGGAACAACATGCGTGAGGGATCTTTTTTCCATTCCTCAACGTAAAGCTCGAGCGAATATCCGGGAGTCACTCCCATCCATTCTTTAATGGTGGTGTGATTCACATTCATGTTTAGCCACTTCATGATGCATGACTGGCGCAGAGATTTTGCAGTCATTTCGGATTTGAGTTCTTTTCGTAGATCTTCAAAACTTAATTCAATTCCTCGGGGTGAAAGACCACCCGACAGAATGCGGTACGGGTTGGCATTAAATAGAAGTTCATCGACTTCAAGATCTTGGGACCTCAGCATCGTTTGATAAGCCTCTTTGTAAGCAAGAAAATCATTTTTAAAAATTTCAGGCAGAGGAATCGAATAGGGGTCACGTTTCGGATGATCCACCATCACGCGGAAACCATTTTTATCTTTTAGAATATTTCCCATGGAGAGTTTGGCCATGTCGGAAACTTTTAATCCCGCTCCGTAGATCAAGTGGAAGACAATAATATTTCTCAGGTGAACGAGCTTGGTTAATCCCTCGGAAGCGGCCACTCTTTTGCAAAGGAGCTGGTAAGTTTTAATCACATCCGGGAAGAGTGTGGGATTGGGATTATCGAGGACTTTGGGAGACACGGCCATTTTCTTCAGAGGATTTTCCGGAAAAATACTTTGGACCATTAAGAAATCAAAGAAGAGGCGAAGCGCTTGAACGCGACGTCTGACGGAATTGGAAGAGCCGTACTTATTCCCCAGGTACTGAGAATACTCATTCACTTGAGTCGTCGTGAACGATTTTAATTTCAGATGCTTTTGCTTATCAATGAGGAAAGTATTGAAGCATTGGAGATCGGCTTTATAGTTTTTCACAGTGTTGAAGCTCTTCCCCTGATGCTGGAGAAGCTTTAAAAATTCCTGCTGCTTATCGATCAAATTCCATTCCATAAACATGTCCTCTGTGGCTGCGTATATTACGAAAAAACCTTTTCACTGTACAGGAAAACGAATACCTTAAGTTTCACTTCCGGAGGCGTCATGATCACTGTTTCTAACTTGTCCAAATCTTATGGAGGCCAGGTCCTCTATACCAATGGCTCAATCTTCATCGGTCCTGGTGAGAAAGTGGGTCTCGTCGGTCCCAACGGAGCAGGGAAAACATCTCTGTTTCGCATCATCTCCGGAGAAGAGCGCGCCGACACCGGTACTATTGATTACGCAAAATCTCTTCGTATCTGTTATTTCTCGCAGAAAGTGGGAGAGATGAAGGGTCGCTCAGCTATTGAAGAAGTGATTCATGGAAATGAGCGCCTGGGGTATCTGAAAACAGAAATCGGAAAAATTGAGAAGGCCCTCGAAGACGGAGAGTACTCCGATGAGATGCTCGAAAAATTGGGTGACTACCAAACGGAATTTGAAAAGCTCGGTGGCTACGATATTGAGCACCAAGCCGCAGCCGTTCTGACTGGATTGGGAATCATGCCGGAGGAGCATCAGCGTCCGGTCGAAGCGTTCTCCGGCGGTTGGAAAATGCGGATAGCACTGGCGAAAGTGCTTGCCCAGCGGCCTGAGTTTATTTTGATGGATGAGCCCACGAACTATCTCGATCTTGAAAGTATTTTGTGGCTGGAAGAATGGCTGCGCGCTTTTAAAGGCTCAGTTCTGATGACGAGCCACGACCGCGATTTCATGAACGGACTGGTGAAAAAAATTGTGGAAGTGAACCACAAGGCAATTACGGTTTACTCAGGGAATTACGATTACTACGAAAAAGAACGCGAGATTCGTCGCGAGCAACTTGTCGCCTCGAGCGAAAGACAAGAGGCGATGCTCAAAAAAGAAGAAGAGTTCATCGCCAAATTTGCAGCTCGTGCCTCGCACGCAGCACAGGTTCAGTCGCGCGTGAAGAAGCTTGATAAAATTGACCGCATCGAAGTCATGCCGGAAGATCAGGCAATTAATTTTGAATTTCCTAGTCCTCCGCGCTCTGGAAATGATGTCGTGAAAATTGAAAGTCTCGGGAAAGTGTATGTTTCTCCAGAAGGCAAAGATAAGCGTGTTTTTTCAAGTGTCACTGGGCTAGTCAAACGCCTTGAGCGCGTGGCAGTGGTTGGTGTCAACGGTGCTGGGAAATCAACGTTACTGAAATGTATCGCTAATCTCATTGACCCTACCGAAGGGAAAGTGGAACTCGGTTCCAACGTCTCGGTGGGATACTTTAGTCAGTATTCGATGGATGTGCTCAATCCGCAACACACGGCATTTGATGAAGTCAGAAACCGAGTCAAAGATAAGTCTGACGGATACATGAGAAACCTTCTTGCCGCTTTTCTCTTCCGGGGTGATGACGTGGACAAGAAGATTTCTGTTCTCTCCGGCGGCGAGAAATCACGCCTGATCCTTGCGACTATTCTTACGAATCCTTGCAATCTTCTGATCCTCGATGAGCCGACTAACCATTTGGACATTCGTTCTCGTGAAGTTCTGATTGAGGCACTCAAAAAATATGAGGGCACTATCCTCATCGTTTCCCATGATAGGCACTTCCTGAAGCAGCTCACCACGCGTGTTGCTGAAGTGAGCAAAGGGGGAGTAAGATTTTATCCAGGTAGTTACCAGGAATATCTTACGTCCGTCGGAGATCATTAAATGGCCAAACAGATAAAGCTCGTTCCAGATCAAATTCTTCTTCGTGAGGGCGAGCATTCTCAAAGCATGTTTTGGGTTCAATCAGGACAATTCGTCGTGACAAAAAAAAGAGGAACAGAAGATGTCCTTCTTGGTCACGTTTATCCGGGGGAACTTGTTGGGGAGATTTCTTTTCTTGATAACGAGCCTCGGAGTGCCACAGTCAAGGCCATCTCTGAATGTGACGTGATCGAGATCCCGCAAGAAACTCTCGATAAAATTTTTTCAACACAGCCAAAGTGGATGGAAATCTTGGTCAAAACCATGGGCGAGCGCCTGAGAAAAGCAAACGCTCGGATCAAGATTTAAATTTTCGACTCAATATGGGAGCCTCATTTTGGCTGATGAGGGTCTACAACCATCAAAACTGCTCATTGCTGCATGGCAGCAATGTAAAGTTTCCACGCTCATTGCCACAAGGGCGTAAATCCCTTAAAAGGATGAATTCTTATTTTTGCCCGATTTTCTTCGAGGGGATCGGGATAGACGACCTTAGAGGTGATGCATGTCACGTCCTCGCTTACACGAAAGTTTAAGTGCTCTTTTTGAGCACAAAAATCCTGACAATTTAATGTCTCTCTTAAAGCATGAAGATTTTGATGACTTTCTTCGTCTCCACGGAATTTCCGAAGAGAAAGCTGAGTTCGTCCAAGCATTTATTCACAAATCATTTTCTCACGAATACGACGTTGCTCACCAAGAGCAGCTCGAGTTTTTAGGAGACGCCGTTGTTCAGTTCATCCTCACCGAAGAACTCTATCACCGGTTCCCACAAGAAAGTGAAGGTCGCCTTTCTAAACTCAGAAGCTCAATGGTCAACGAAAGCTCACTTGCGATTCTGGCACGGGGACTTAGGTTGAACGATCTTATTATTGTGGGGAAAGGGGAGTTCAGAAAGAATCTCTTCGATCAGGATACAGTTCTCGCCGATACGTTTGAGGCGATGCTCGCCGTGATTTATCGGAAAAACGGATTGGATTTTACACGGAATCTTTTCCTCAAGTGGCTCGATGCCTACCGCCCAGGTGTTTTTGAAAATGATTTGGCGAACTTCGATTGGAAATCAAAACTCCAGGAAAAAACCCTCGCTCAATTTAAATCACTCCCTAAGTACACTGCCTTTGAAAAAGATCAGGGCTTCTTGATTGAACTCTGGATCGAAGGAAAAAAGATCACCGAGGGATTTTTTCTCAGTAAACGTGCCGGAGAGAAAGAACTCGCTGAAACAGTTTTAAAAAATGCCCTCATTTAGGAGTCTCTATGCTTTTTGAAAACCAACATCCGCTGAACAAATCCGTCATGATTGCCGTTTTGGGGAAACCGAATGTCGGAAAATCTTCCTTCATCAATCACCTCTTGGGATTTGATCTCTCGATTGTGAGTAATCTTCCGCAAACCACCAGAAATCAGTTCCACTGCGCCTTCACGATTGATCGCACGGAAGTTGTTCTCGTTGATACTCCGGGTATCCACGGAAGCAACATGGAACTTAATAAACGCATGAATGGTCAGGCGCAGATGGGCTCGGAAGGTGTGGACATTAATTTCGTCCTCCTGGCCCTTGATAAGCACATCATGGGTGAGTTCAAGGACTTCTTGAAAAACTTTGAGCACGAACTCGCCCGCACGTGGATCATCTTCACCAAAGCTGACCTCGTTGATGAATCGAAATTTGATTTTCCGAAGATCGTCGAGGAACTCAAAGCGATGTGTCCCTCAATTGAGAAGCATTACGTGATCAGTGCCCAAAGTGGGCATAACATTCACACCCTCACCGGGGCAATCCAGGACGCTGCTCAGTCGGCGATGCATCTTTATCCCGGTGGGGACGCTTCGAACATGAATGAGCGCTTCTTTGCCACCGAATACATCCGGGAGCAAGCCTTCAAGTTTTTAAAAGAAGAGCTCCCTTACGAAATCGCCGTCGTGATTGAAGAATATAAAGATATCCGCAAGCCAGAGGGCGAAACTCCTGAGGCGCATATTTCGGCGAGTATTTTGGTGAACCGTCCGTCGCAAAGAGCGATCGTGGTGGGTTCGAAGGGAAGCATCATCAAAGAAATCGGAATGGGTGCGAGAAAGAAAATTGAAGCGATGACGGGTGGGAAAGTGCATCTGAACTTACACGTAAAAGTCTCTCCGAAGTGGATGAATAATAATTTTGTACTCGATGAAATCGGTCTCCCGCGTACGCAAAAAAGTGCTCGAGTTTGGAGGGCGAAAAAATGACAACTAGATCAATGGTGGTCTCCATTATTGGAAGACCCAACGTCGGAAAAAGTACCATCTTCAATCGCCTGATGAGAAAGCAGTACCTCGCGATGACTCACGACCAGCCAGGTGTGACTCGCGATCGCCACTACGGCATCATGGTGATGGAAGAAGAAAGAGACGGCGAAACGAAGAAAGAAGAACTCATCTTGGTTGATACAGGTGGATTCTATCCGGAAAAAATCGACATCGATCCGAACAAGAAAAAAAACAACGTCGATCCGTTCTTTAATATCATGGCCGAGCACGCCAAGCTCGCCATCGATGAGTCTGACCTTGTTCTCTTCGTGGTCGACGTCCGCGAAGGACTGCTTCCGTTTGATGAAATGATCATGACCCATATCCGTGGAGCAAGAAAGCCCGTGTGGCTTCTCATCAATAAGTTCGACACCGAAAAGCAAGAAGGCGATCAATACGATTTCTACAACCTTGGTCTCGGTGAAGAACAGATGCTCTCTTTGTCGGCCGAACATAACCGCGGCTTCCATGATCTTCGGGATAAACTCTTCACTCTTGCCATTACTTTCGGGGAGTCTGAGAAGGCCAAAGAAGAAGCGGAGTACCTTCAGCGCGGGGTTCGTCCCCGGCATGATGTTGTTTCTTCGGTCGCGATTATCGGAGCGCCAAACGCAGGGAAATCGACACTCCTGAACTGTCTGGTTGGTGCCCAACGGGCGCTGGTTTCAGAAATTGCGGGAACGACAGTGGATCCGATCGAAGGTTACATCGATCTTTATTTCGGCCCTGATGTGGAAATGCTCAGCACGATGGAGAACCCATTCCGGAAAGATTCGGAAACCATTTTTGAAGAAATGAAAGAGCTCGCTCAAGACGGGAAAATCGTCGACTATTCTTTAAAAGATGAGGATGAGTTGACTCTCGAAGAGCAAAAAATCTACGTCGAGTTCGGTCAGGAGTCTGAGCACGCCTTTGAAAAAGATGATGAAGAAGTCACGAACTCAAAAGACTTTGAATTCGATGAATCGATTGTTCAGGAAGATTACTTCACTGAAAAAAGCATCATGAAAGAGATCGAGCAGGGGTGGAACGCTCCGGCGTCTGAACCGGTGGCGGATCTTGAACACATTGCTTTTGTGAACCGCTGGCGGTCGGTGAAGCTCGTGGATACGGCGGGGATTCGTAAATCCAAACTCGTTGAAGGATTCATTGAAACTCAGAGTGTGTATCGCTCTCTGCGCTCAATTTCCGAATCCGATATTGTTCTTTTTATGGTGGACTCGACTCTGGGGATTACGCACCAAGATCGTCGTCTATTGGATATCGCTCTTGAGAAAGGAAAGTCGCTGGTGATCTGTCTGAATAAGATTGATCTTCTCCGCGAAACATTCTCAGACGTGAAAAAGAAAAAAGACTGGCTTCAGGATCTTCAAGACACTGTTCCGTGGCTCGGGTTCTGTCAGCTCATTACGATTTCTGCCCAGAAGAATCGGAATATCAATTATCTGCGTGAAGCTTTGAAGCGCACGATTGTGATTCGGAACCGGAAGATTCCCACGTCTCAGCTCAACCGTTGTTTGACCGTTCTTACCGATACCAATCCAGTGATGGTGAGAAAGACCAATGGTATCCGTTTTAAGGTGAAATACGCTTCGATGCTTAAGTCTTCTCCGCCCACTTTCTTGTTATTTAGTAACAAGTCGCAGGGAATTCCTGAGAACTATAAGCGCTACCTCATCAACGGCATCCGGAAAGAATTCAGCCTCACCAATACACCTGTGCATTTGATTTTCAGAACATCGTCCGACATCGAAAGACGAATGAAGAAAGTGGAAAAGAAGGCAGGCGCAGGCTCTAAAACTTGGTAGTTTTCTGGTAAGCGGGTCGCCCTGCTTACCACGTAAAATTATAAGTGATCATTAGGCTCAAAACATTTCCCGTGAGATCCTCGTAACCGTAAGTCGAAAGAGCTCTTTCGTTAACAGTTGTTGTTGCGGGATTATCTCTTTCAATCCGGCGGTAGTCCTGCGTATTTTTATCGAAAAAATTCACGACGTGATAAAGCAGCTCAACACTCACGTAGGATTTTTTAAGCTCCACCGGGAACTCAAGTCCTGCGCCCACTCCGGAACCCAAACCGCCACCTTTTTGCTTTTGAAATTCCGGGCGATCAATAAACTTATTGGTTTGGTACCAGTACTCGAGTCGTCCCACGAAGTAGGGGTTTGAGTAAGTGATGGCCGTTCCGAGATCAGTCGTGTCGACGTAGTATTTGTAACCCACAAAAAGACGCGTGAAATCTGTCTCAACGGCGCCTAAGTTTTTATTCTGATACTGATTGGTGAGGGTATCGATAATCATCGTATGTTTTGAGAACTCAACACCAATGATGACCGCTTGCTGAAAATCCATGAAGTAATTGGTCGATAAATGGAACGTCGGATTGTTGTCGTCGTAGGCGATTCCGCGGTTCCCGGTGAAAGTGGTGAATCCTGCTCCGAGGTTCACCGAAAAAAATCGGCCGTAACGATAAAATCTTTCGTCCTCAAGAACCTGGGACGCTTCTAAGTCTTCGTTGAAATCAGAAAAGATATCACTACCGGTATTGAGCTCATCTTCAAGTTCTTCGCTGATCTGTTCGGGGGACTGCGCGATTGCCAAAGTCGGCAAAAGAAAAAAGAGAATGAAAAAGATTTTGTTCAGCATAGTTTAGAGGTAAAAGTGAACAGCGGCCTTGAGGAGATTATCCCCTAAAGTCTGAAAGCTGCTCCCTTCCTCGGGATCTGTGTTTCGGGCCGAGATACCAAATTCGAAGCTGAAGCCGATGCTTTCAATCCCCTGAAAATGAAATTCTGTTCCGAGAGTTCCGTCCACCTGGTAACCAGTTTTTGTCGAGTCATCCGTGGGGTCAAAATAATTTTGAGTAGCAATTAGACCCGCGAGATAGAAGTTGAGCTGTGGTTCGTCAAAAATGATGCGGTAGAATTTCACTCCCGCACCGTATAATGTGGCCTCTTCATTGGAGTTAAATCCCAAGAGTCCACCGATACCGAAAGTTTTTGACTGCTGAATTTTAAGAGATAGTGCCGGCAGATCGTTGGCCAGTTGATTCGTAAAACCGATGCCCATTCTTCCCCGAAGATCGGCCGCCAAGAGGAGAGTCGGGCAAAGGGCGAGCAAGAAGATGAATATTTTCATTCTTTAAGTCTAGGGAATCGTTTGAGCTTTGACAACGCTTCCCGACGCGATTTAAACTT
>CANETG010000097.1 GCA_947440875.1 Bacteriovoracaceae bacterium | reverse complement strand
GGTGGTGGATCAGGAACTGGGATTGCTGCTCTTATCAACGGAACGGTTGATATCGCCAACTCATCACGCCCGATGAAAGAAGAAGAAAAAGCTCAGGCGCTTAAGAATTCAGGTAAGCCAGTGATGGAATACGTTGTTGGTCTTGATGCTTTGGCAATTTTCATTCACCCGGCCAATCCGCTGACGGGTCTTTCGATCGAAGAAGTGGCCTGTATCTACAGCGAAGATGGAACATGTAACCTTTGGAGTGATGTTCGTCCGGGAACAATAGTTCCAGGCTGCGAAGGAAATAAAATTATTCGCGTTTCTCGCCAATCAAACTCTGGGACCTACCAGTATTTCCGTGAAGCTGTTGTGGGAGAAAAGAAAGACTTCAAACAAGGCTCAATGGACCTCAACGGATCACGCGAAGCTGTCGATCTCGTTCAAAAAACTCCGTGCGCCATCGGATACTCAGGAATGGGTTATTTGAATGCAGAAGTGAAGGCACTTTGTATTTCTAAAGCAAAAGATAGCGCTTGTGTGGCACCAACCTTAGCAACAGCGACTGATAAATCTTATCCGATCGCCAGAGAGCTTTATATGTACACATCGGGAACACCGAAAGAAGACGTGAAAGCATTTCTTGAATGGACACAAACTGATAAGGCCCGCGAAGTGACTGTGAAATCTGGTTATGTCCCGGTACCAAAAAGCTAAGCATGGAGACTAAAGTAGCTGAAGCTTCTCCACTGACAATGGAGTGGAGAAAAAAGAAAAGTACGAAACCGGTATCTGAAAAGATTCTCGAAGGTCTTATCAAGGCCGGTGGATACAGCTCTATCATTCTCATCTCTGCGATATTATTTTTTATTTGTAAGGAAGCGTTTCCGTTTTTATTGAACGCTTTCGATTTTAAAAATTTCTTCTTCTCTACGAATTGGAATCCCGCTTCCGTCAATAACGTCAGCTACGGGATCCTTGCCCTCATCGTAGGGACCTTGTGTGTGACGTTCATTTCGATGTTGATCGCAGTTCCGCTCGGACTTGCGACCGCGTTTTATATCTCTGAATTCTGCTCACCAAGACTCAGAGAAACTTATAAAATCCTCATCGAATTTCTTGCGGCAATTCCTTCCGTCGTCTGGGGATTTGTGGCGATCATGATGATAAATCCGCTCATCATTAAAACGTTCAATGTCCCGATTGGTCTTAATATTTTGAACGCCTCGATTATTTTAGCACTCATGTCGCTCCCTTTGATTGTCTCCGTTGGAGAAGACGCTCTAAGGGCAGTCCCTGATACGTACCGTGAAGCCGCCGAAGCCATGGGGGCAACTCGCTGGGAAGTCGCAACGAGAGTTCTTCTTCCGGCGGCGAAAAACGGTCTTCTCGCAGCAGCACTCCTCGGAGTGGGTCGCGCCCTTGGTGAAACCATGGCCGTACTCATGGCGACTGGTCACTCTATCCAGATTCCAAAATCCGTCTTTGATCCCGCCCGGACGCTGACAGCGACCATCGCTGCTGAGCTTGGCGAATCCCCGAAAGGCGGAGAACATTACCAATCACTTTTTGCGATTGGACTTGTGCTCTTTATCATTTCTCTCATTGTGAACGTGACAGCGGATCATTTGATTCGAGGAAGAAAGAAATAGTATGTTCAAACCAAGTAATCACCTCTTGAAAAAAGAAATCCGAGAGAATAACTTAAGAGGTGCTCTGAGCTTGATGACGTTCTTCTTGTTTTTACCAGCGCTCATCATCATGTTCTGGTTATTCATCAAAGGCTTTCCCGTCCTCTCGATTGATTTTCTCATTCAGGACCCAATTCGGGGAATGACTGCGGGCGGGATTTTTCCCACGATCGTAGGTACATTCTGGCTCGTCATCATTAGCGTTATAGTTTCCTGCCCACTGGGCGTACTCGCCGCTCTTTACCTCTCGGAATACGCAAAAGATGGAAAGCGCACAAGGATTATCAGACTCGCGATCCTCAATCTCGCGGGCGTTCCAAGTATCGTTCACGCTCTGTTTGGTCTTGGGGCCTTCGTTCTCTTCCTTCACATGGGAACAAGTATTCTCGCAGCGTCTTTTACTCTCGCTGTGATGAATCTTCCTGTGATCATTACGTCGACGCTCGAATCATTGAAGGCAGTTCCGCATTCTTTCCGCGAAGCTTCGTGGAACGTGGGTGCGAGTAAATTACAAACTATCCGCCACATCGTTCTTCCTAATTCTTTTCCGGGGATTTTGACGGGTCTCGTATTCGCGGTGGGAAGATCGGCGGGAGAAACTGCGGCGATCCTTTTCACGGGAGTTGCTTTTTATCTTCCGTTTCTTCCGCAGTCGGTTTTTGATCAGTGCATGTCACTTTCGATGCACCTGTTCACGATCTCGACACAAGTTGTCGGTGTCCCTGAAGCTTATCCCTACGCAACGGCGCTCGTTCTCATCTTGCTTATCCTTTCGATTAATTCCATTTCTGTCCTCATGCGCTCCTACTTCAGAACGAGGAGAAAATGGTGATTAAGAAAAAAATTGAAGTAAAAAATCTTTGCATTGGTTACAACAACAAACAGATCATCGAAAATCTCAACCTCGATATTTTTCAAAATGAAGTTCTCGCGATCATTGGTCCGGCAAATTCCGGCAAGACCTCACTTCTGAGGTCTCTTAACCGGATGACGGATTTTAATGCTGAAGTGAAGGTCACCGGCCAGATTCTTCTCGATGGCGAGAATATTTATGATGATGAAGACTCGACCTTCTTGCGACGTCGGGTAGGCATGGTTTCTCCCCTTCCCGTTGGTCTGCCAATGACGATCAAAGAAAACGTGACCTATGCCCCGCGGATGGCGGGCTGTAAGGATGAAAAAGAACTGGATCACATTATGGAGGACTGCCTGAAAAAAGCGGCCCTTTGGGATGAAGTGAAGGATCGTTTAAATGGACTCGCGACGAAACTTTCTGGTGGTCAGCAGCAACGCCTGACAATAGCTCGAGCACTTTCCCATCACCCGGAAGTTCTTTGTCTAGATGAGTTTTCGATCGCCATTGATCCCGTGACAACGATGAAAATTGAAGCTGTCCTCCACGAGCTAAAAAAAGATATGACGATCGTGATGGTTACCAATGTGATTAACCAGGCAAAACGTCTCGGTGATCGTACGGCGATGATGCTTCACGGGAACATTCTCGACATCGACACGAACGAAAGAATTTTTGGCGGACATACTCAGGACAAGCGAACTAAAGATTATATTGAAGGACTCTTCGGATGAGCTTTGCAGTTAATACGAATAACTTTTCTTTCTATTACGGAAAATTTCAAGCGCTGAAAGATCTCACTTTCAACATCCATGCTCACAATATCACTGCTCTGATCGGCCCATCAGGCTGCGGAAAAAGCACGTTCCTCAAATGCCTTAATCGGATTAACGAAAGAGGAACGGATGTTTCTCACAATGGGAGCATCCAGGTTTTTGGCCACGATATCTACCACCCAACGGTCGCTCTTCCCGAACTTCGCAAACAAGTCGGAATGGTTTTTCAAAAACCCAATCCGATGCCACTGACGATTTATGAAAACGTGATCTTCGGCGCCCGAACTCACCTAAAGAAAGTGAAGAATTCTGAACTTGATGAAATGGTTGAATCTGCACTTACCCGAGTCGGGATGTGGGACGATCTTAAAGATAAGCTGGGCAAACCGGGCATCGGACTTTCGCTCGAGAAGCAGCAAAGACTTTGTATCGCTCGCCTTCTCCCACTGAAGCCGAAGCTTCTCCTTTTGGATGAGCCGTGTTCTGCTCTTGACCCCGCCGGAATTGAAGCGATTGAAACTCTCATCAAAAATCTCAAACGCGACTACTCGATCATCATCGTGACCCATTCTATGAGTCAGGCAAAACGCGTCTCGGATGAGACCATTTTTATGTACATGGGCGAGCTTATTGAGATGAGTCAAACTAAAACCTTATTTGAAACTCCCAAAGAAGCGCGGACGGCCGATTATATCGAAGGAAGATTCGGCTAAAACTGCTCTCATTTTGACATTCTTGCGAGGGGAAGATTATCGTAAAGGCACGAAATCCTTTTTCCCTGACATTTGGAGTCAAAATGTACAAAGTCATCGCTGTTTACCGAGTTCCCGCCGACGATGCTCTTAAAGAAAAATTCGAAGATCATTACAAAAATATTCATACCCCTATATGTCTTCGCATCCCCGGGATGAAAGAACTTCGCACGAATAAAATTTTCGGAGGCCCAACCGGCCCCTCAAACCTTCACATGGTGACCGAAATGTGTTTCGAAAATAAAGACTCTTGGAAATTAGCGATGAAGACACCTGAAATGATGGAGTCTGGAAAAGATGCCATGAAATTTGCGGGAGATCTCGTGTCTGTGCACTTCGCTGAAGAAAACATCGTTAAAGTATAATGAAAATATTTGAGAATATTCTGGTCACCAAAAATTACCGTGACCATGCTCACATTGCCCTTCTCCAATTGAATCGGCCGAAGGTGCTCAACGCCCTTTCTACTGATCTCATGAAAGAAGTGGTCGAGGCGATGTTGGCACTTGATGACGATCCGAATGTACGCGTGATTATCATGACCGGAAATGATCGCGCGTTTGCGGCCGGTGCCGACATCGGTCAGATGATGGAAAATTCTCCCATCGATCAGATTAACGACAATCGGTTTAGATCTTGGAAACAGCTCTCTCTGGTTTCCAAACCCATTATCGCAGCCGTCAATGGTTTTGCCCTCGGTGGCGGGTGCGAACTTGCGATGTCTTGCGACTTAATTATTGCTGGTGACAAAGCTCAATTTGGTCAGCCAGAAATTAAAATTGGAACGATCCCAGGAGCAGGTGGGACTCAACGTTTCACTCGTGCTGTCGGAAAATCCAAGGCGATGCTTGCGGTTTTGACAGGTGACATGATCGACGCCTACGCGGCTGAGAAAGCAGGACTCGTGGCTAAAGTTGTTCCTGCGGAAACCCTCATGCAGGAAGTTTTCGAAATTTGTAAAGTCATCGCTAATCGCGCCCCAGTAGCAGTGAAACTTGCCAAAGAAGCTGTGAACATGGCGTTTGAAACGTCACTTAAAGATGGAATGGAATTCGAAAGAAGAAACTTTTATCTCACTTTCTCATCGAAAGATCAGAAAGAAGGAATGAAGGCGTTCATGGAAAAACGGGAGCCGAAATATGAAGGGAATTAGTGTTCTCCTTCTTATACTTACTTCCGCATGGGCTTCAAAAAAGCCTACGGAGCCCTTTGACTTTGTTCGGGAGCCACTCCTCGCTAAAAGCTTTAATTTCTCCCCGAGAAAGCCATGAAATATTTAATTTCCATTTTTCTCATTTTCTCGTGTACTCACAAAGAGCGCCCACTGCAAGAGCGCCAGCTCATTCAGTGTTACATGGAAAGCGATACTTACACGCAGAAAAAACCGTTCACCGCCAACATGAGTATCAATATTTCTGAACTCGGAACGGTTCTCAGTGCCAAAGTTCTGAATTCATCAGAAAAAGATCCCAATCTCAACTCTTGTCTCTCCTATGTGATCATGGGTGCGGGTCGTCCCTTTCAAATGGAAGGAAGTAACGGCCCTATAGTGAAAGAGCTTAAATTTACCACGGATGGAAAGCATGAACTTTGAGACCATAAAATATGAGGTGAATGAGGCGACGGCGGTCATCACGATCAATCGCCCGCAGGTTTATAACGCTCTCAATGTTCAGGGCAAGCTCGACATTATCGCAGGCATTCGTGAGGCCAATAAAAATGCGTCCGTAAAATCCATCATCCTCACGGCTGAAGGAAAAGCCTTTTGTTCAGGGCAGGATCTAAACGATCGATCAGTCGACGCCACGAAGGGTCCTGTTGATATTGGGCATACAATCGAGACGGAATGGAATCCTTTGATCGAGGCGATAAGGTCTTCAGAGAAGCTTGTGATTGCTGCAATTAATGGTGTGGCGGCAGGAGCTGGTCTTTCGGTCGCTCTGGCGTGTGATATGAAGATTGCGGCCCCTGGGGTGCGTTTCATAGCGGGATTTAGCCAGATTGGACTGGCTCCAGATGCAGGCATGAGCTTCCTTTTAGTACGGCAATTAGGTTATACAAAAGCTCTCCAATTCGCGTTGTTAGGTAAGCCCCTTCTTTCAGAGGATATGCTGAAGTATAATTTCCTTACGGAGATAGCAGAAAAGCCGCTCGAAAAAGCACTTGAGCTTTCGCAAGAAGTGAATGTTCTTCCTCCCCTTTCTGTCAAAATGGTGAAGAAGAATTTTCAGTTTGCGGCGGAAAAAGAACTGGGAGCAGTACTAGAGCGGGAAAAGTACGCTCAACGATTTCTAGGCTTTTCCCAGGATTACAAAGAAGGTGTTAGTGCCTTCCTTGAAAAAAGAAAACCACAGTTTAAAGGTCAATAGGAGAAACTCCCATGCGTGAATATACCAGTGAAGATCTGAAGCTCTTTGATGAAATTAAGAATGGTCGCACTTTCGAACCAACCGATGAGATGCCTGAGATTTATCGCAAAAATCTTTTGAATCTTCTCTGGATGCAAGCCGATTCAGAATACGCCGGCGGCCTTGGGTACATGCCGTGGATTGCGAAAGCACCGAATGCTCATGAACGCGTGCTAGTCGCTCAAATCGTGAAAGACGAAATGAGACACGCACACGTGATTTATAATATTCTCGAAAATCTTGGTCAAAAGACTCACGATCACATGCTTCAGCATGAGTTTGACTGGCGCCTCCCGAGTGATGTTTCCAACATCGGTTTCTCTCGGGCGAAAAAAGATAAACGGGTCAACATCTTCTACTATCCCATCGTTCACTGGGAAGATTTCTGTTTGTTTAACTTCCTCATGGACCGCGCTGCTGGACACATCCTCGAGGACACTCTCAACTCTTCCTACACCCCATGGAAAACAGCTATCGGATTGATCGTGAAAGAAGAGCACATGCACCTGGCTCACGGTGACAAGACTGTGAGAACGATGGCGGCAGATCCTGAAAAGAAAGCCTTTCTCCAAGAGCGTCTTAACCTCTGGTGGCCGCGAGTCATGAATACTTTCGGGAAATCAACTGGGACCGGGAATGATATCTACCAAAGACTCGGTCTTAAGAATCGCTCGAATGCTGACGTACGTGAGGCTTTTGTAAAAGAGATCAATGATAAGTGTACAGAATGGGGACTAAAGGTTCCTGAGTACATCGAGAGCATTCAGCCCACGGAATTCACTGTTCAATGAAAATTGAAAAAGTCGTCGTCATCGGTGCCGGAACAATGGGTTCTGGCATCGCTCAATGGTTCGCCCAAGAACTTTGCTCCGTCGAATTAGTTGATAATTCTTCCGAGCAGTTAGAGCGGGCGAAAAAATCAATTTTTGATTCCTGGAATAAGCTCGTCCTGAAAGAAAAGCTCACATCCATTCAAGCAGAAAAGATGAAGAAACTAATCGAGTTTAAATCACTCGATACGGTTACAAAGAATGCTGATCTCGTGATTGAGGCGATTATTGAAAATCTCGAGATCAAAAAAGATCTCTTTCAAAAACTCGATGGCTATTTTTCTGAACACACTATCCTCTCCAGTAATACGTCAAGCTTCCCGATTCATCTGATGGCAGAGGCCGTAACCCTTGCAAGACGCAAGAATTTCGTCGGTCTCCATTTCTTTAATCCTGCGACCATCATGAAACTTGTTGAAGTCATTAAAGGAAAAGAATCTTCAGAAGAAATCTGCGAGGAGCTCTATCAGTGGTTTGATTCGAAAGGAAAAAAACCCGCGATGTGTAAGGATTCCCCTGGTTTTATTGTGAACCGAGTGGCCCGAAACTTTTACGGAGAACCACTGCGAATTGTCGACGAAGAGAACGAAGAAAAAATGAAAGAAGTCGATCGCATCCTCAAAGAGGTGGGGGGATTCAAAATGGGCCCATTCGAATTAATGGATCTCATCGGCATAGACGTGAACTACTCAGTCACCTGTTCTGTCTGGGAAGCTTACGAGAAAGAACCACGGTTTGCTCCTCATCGTCTCCAAAAGAAGATGGTTGATGAAAAACGGTTCGGAAGAAAATCTAAGCGAGGATACTACAAGTATGACTAACGTCTCTTTTGGAAAATATCTGCTCAATTTTGGCTTCGGGACAAAAGAGGAAAAAAAAGACGTTCTGAGAAAGAACTCGGATAGAAAAATTGTCATGGATCTGACTTGTTATGATCCAGCTGAGTTTTACAATGAATTCCCCCAACTTGTTGGTACTTTTGCAGCTCTCTTTGCTGATGAATCGAAGAAGACTGAGATTCACTTTCGCGAGCGCTCAGAAGAAGTTGTCTCTAAATTAAAAGAACTTGGATTTCAACCAGTCGAGACAACGGTCGTTTCCTGCGGCTTTATTTTTCCACGGACTATCGTTCAGATCATTAATGAGGCGTGCTTTGCCCTTGAGGAAGAAGTCGCCTCAGCCTCGGATATTGATCGGGCGATGAAATTTGGTGTGAACTATCCCAAGGGTCCGTTTGAATGGCTGAGTGGTAGGAAAGAATACGTCAGGGTCCTTCTGGCAGAACTTCTCCTGAAAACCGGTGATCAAAGATACCGTGCCTCAAACCTTCTCAAATAAGAAAGGCCACATTCGTGGCCTTTCTTGATCGATCAAAAGTCAGATCTTATTGGCAGGTCGCCTTGTCCTGAATCTTTAAATAAAAGCGTTTTTTCGCGACTGGCTTATCTGCGCCTTCGTGGAAGACTTGAAGGTAAGCATAGTCCTTGCACGATCCATCCGGTTGATTCACGTTATCGCAAGTCATCGATGCTTTGATTGGGATAGAAAGAACTTCTTCGGATGAGTTGAGAGTATACTCATGAGGATTGGATTCTTCGCCGATCCACTTGACTGCACCTTGAAGGGCACCTTTTTTGTACTCGACTTTGACAAT
>CANETG010000096.1 GCA_947440875.1 Bacteriovoracaceae bacterium | reverse complement strand
TCCGTAAACGCGAACCCGCTCCCTGAGTCGGTGGGCCTTTTTTTACCCTAAGAAAATCTTAATATTTTTGTAACTCTTACAATCCTCATCACAAATTATTATCTAAATGAGAGAAGGACCCAAATATCGGAGACCTTCATGAAATATATTATTCTCACGGCGATTTTTGCGTTTTCGTCTGCAGCTTATTCTCGCTCTTGCAAAGTAGAACTCTACGGTCCGTACGGAGAATTCATCACGAGTGTCCGCACGGGAAATGATAGGGAGTGTATGAAGGCCGTCGGGGCCTGCCGCAATTGGGCAGTCTGGTACGTCGCTCCTACTGGTTCAAGATGTATAAGAGTAGCCGACGACGGATACGCAGCGATCGATTATATCCGCTACCCAGATTACGATAATTATTACGGACACAGAGGATCACCATATTCGAGTACGCCGCGGACTCGACCATCAACGAATGAAGTTTGTGTTAACTACAGCGATGGTTCACGGCATTGCAGACCGGTTCAAGAAACGAGACCGAATCCACGTCCGGAAACTAGACCGTATCCGAGACCAACTCCACGTCCGGAAACGAGACCGTATCCGAGACCAACTCCACGTCCGGAGACTAGACCGTATCCGACTCCGACTCCGACTCCGACTCCGACTCCGCGTCCGGAAACTAGACCTTATCCGACTCCGCGTCCGGAAACCAGACCAACACCAACACCAGTTCCGGTTCCCTTGCCTGCACCGACATCAGGAGCAGATTCTATCCGTGCCATTGAGGCGGGGGAGACGGTCATTTTTAACAGCGCATTTCACATGGTCGTCTCAGTCGAAAGCCCAAACTTTTATAACTTGAAACTTCAAAACGGAAGAAACCGTGACACAGTTAAAGACGTTGCTCGCAATTACGTGGCAGTGACTCGCGGTTGTAATGCCGGCTTTTGTGCTAATGATTCAGTCATAGTCCTCGCATCAGCTTCATATGCAGCAATTGCAGGAATTGAATATGACGGGCAATTTGTGTTGAAAACAATTGATGGAAACGACCAACTTACATTTGACGTTAATCCAAACACACTTGCTTGGACAAAAGGCTGTTCACCAGAAGCTACGACTAAGGCCTGTATCGGAAACGTTGTGATGAGGCAGGAAAATAATGTGTATTACACGGTTGTAGGAATTCAGCTCGACGGAAACATTGTGCTTGAATCTAACGATGCTCCAAAAAAACTCACCATCAATGTGAGACCAAATTCAGTCTTAATCACGAGATAAAATGAAGGGTCCGCTTCGGCGGGCTTTTTTCATTTAAGTTCAAACGAATAAGCAACTTCTACGACGTGCTTTCCGCCGTAAGTGACAGTCTGTTTTTGTCCTAACAACTTTCCACCCATCGCTTCGTAAAAAGCGCGACCGTTAGAGTTTTCTTCTAGTGCCCAAACTAACATCGATTGCTTGTTCATCTTTTTCATTTCTTCCATGAATCCCTGGATGAGAATCTTTCCGATTCCTTTTTTCCAATGATCAGGGTGAACATAGATCGACCATGCTTCGGAAGTGACATCGGGATAAAAAGAAGCCGACCGATTTTCTAACCCAGCGATGAAGCCCAGAAGATTGTATTTCTCAACAGCGACGAGACGGATGACATCGGCGTTGAGGCTCAGTCCATTCTCAAGCGTTTTAGATTTTGTTCCGACATCAAGGGCCGCGAGATATTTATCAGGAATGATTCCGACATAAGCTTTGCGCCAACACTGGATCTGAATGTCAGCGACTCCGGCGGCGTCAGAAGATTTCATTTTTCGAAGCTGTATCATGATCTCTTCTCCGGCATAAAAAAAGGCCCCTTGCGGGGCCTTCTTAGTTTTTAGTGAATCCGTTCACCCACAAGTTCTTTCATCATTTCTTTCGCGCGCGCTTTCATAGCAGGATCCTTCATCTGTGTCTTGAGAACCTTCATGAGTTTCTCGACAGAATCGTCTCTCTTCTTCTTCGGCTTCACGATCTGGAGCTGCGAAATTACTCTCTTGAGCTGCACTCTCTTGGTGATGTCACCAGCGAGGATACGGCTCTTGATCTCATCCTTGAATTCATTCTTCGGAAGCTCGTCCCACTCCAGGAGAACGTATTTCTCAGTGTTAAACTTTTTGGCCGCTTCCTTAAGCTCACGAGGGAGCTTGGCGATCATAAGGCAGCGGTGAACTTCTGACTTCGAGATTCCGAGTGCAGCGGTGATCTTTCTTTCAGATGTTCCAGTCAATTTCTGATATCCATAAATTGAATCAGCTTGATCAATGTAATGCAAGTCTTCTCTGGCCTGGTTTTCGGAGAACTGAATCGCCATCAGCTCTTCTTTCGTCTTGTTTTCAAGAATGAAGCAGGGTGCTTCATCCATCTCGATCATGGTCATCGCGCGAAATCTTCTTTCACCGCAGATGAGTACGAACTTGTTTCCTTCTCTGTGAAGAACCAGTGGCTGGATCAGTCCGTTCACTTTGATGTTCTCACCGAGTTCACGGAGTGACTCATCGTTAAACTTCGTTCTGACCTGATCACGAACTTCGATGTCATTTAGTTTGATGTTCGCAAGCTGAGCACCTCTCAGGAGTTTCTGATCATTGGCACGTAGGATTCGTTCATCGATTCCTGATGTGATGTCAGTGACTTTGCGTTCGCGTTTCGTTACACGTGGGGAAAAATCCTTGGCCATGGCCTCTCCTTAAACGTCTATTAAAGAATTAATTTAAACCGAGTGAGTCCCAGAGTTTTACGTAGTCCGACTTTCCTTTCGAATTTTTGGAAAACATGAACACTGGTTTTTTCATCGCCACTGATTCCTGCATGTCGACGAGATTGCGGATCATCGGAGTGACATTGAAAGATTGAGAAAGCTCTTCCAAGCGCTGGCGCTCAATTTTCCGGCGTGGATTCACCATGCTTGGGATGATGTTGAATTCCAGTTTCGGATTTTCAGTTTCCTTGATGATCTCGAACGTATCCATGAGTTCTTCAAGTCCATCGATTGAATAATCCTGCGCCTGTGTTGGGATGAGGATTAAATCAGACGCCACGAGTGACATGATGAGCTCGTCACCAAGCATCGGAGGAGTATCGATCACCACGTAATCAAAATCTTTTTCAATTTCCTTCAAACGCATTTTCATCAGACGCTCTTTCCGTCCAGCACTCTTTCTTACTTCCGACTCAGACAGAATCAAAAGTTTTGCGAGATTGGCCATGTGGCGGGAAGAAGCGATCAATCTTACATTCGAGTAAAAATCGTAATCGCCGGAAACTTCCGCGATGACTTCACTCACTTTTACATCTCCGATAAGCCACTCTGGAATCAGAGTGCGCTGGATGTTTACACCCAGAGTAGAAGACAAGTTCGCCTGTGAATCGAGATCGATCGCGAGGACCCGATGTCCAAGGTTAGCGAGGTGGCAGACTAACTGGTAGCACTGCATGGTTTTACCCACGCCACCCTTGTTATTACCAATGGTGATAATTTTCATGACTTTCTCCGTTAATTAGAGTGGTCCTTTAATTGGTCCTATTAATAAAAGTGTAGGGTTATCAGAAACAGTCCGTCAAAGGGCCATGTTACTAAAATCAAAAGTATTTTTGCTGCGTGGCCAAATAAGTGTTAGTTGGCCCGACGCGTTACGCAAAACTGGCCAATTTTCCTCATTAGAGTTAGTTTTCGATCACAAATTTTATTCTAAGGAATCTTGCATGAAGGTACTCGCTACTTTTATTTTTCTGACTTCTTGTGCTGTCTCTCAAAAGACGACGATCGGACCAGACGGAACGAAACACAAATTAATTGAGTGCACAGAGGTCGAGGATTGCTACGAGAAAGCCAAGAGTCTCTGCGGTACTTATAAGATTGTGAACACATCGAACGAAGGTGCTGGAGACGCAACTGTTGTTAAGCTCCTCGTAAAGTGTGATGAAAAAAAGTAAAATCTTGATTCTACTTTTTCTTATTGCCTGCGCTTCTTCACAAAGTGTGAAAGGACCCGACGGAACTCCACACAAGCTCGTTACCTGCTCCCAGCTAGGTAAGTGTTACGAAAAAGCGGCGGAGGTTTGCCTCGGAAGTTTTAAGCAAGTTGAAACCAACGTGGAAACAATACCTGGTTACAACGGAACAACGACGGAGGAGATCAAAATCCTCGTGAAGTGTGAAAACCAATGATTGATATCTATGAAGATCTAAAATCTACTGATCACTTGCCGGAGATTCCGGAAGTAGAACTATCTGACGAGAACGTTTTGGCTGAACTTCATGCGATAAAAAAACGTCTTGGGAAAAGGGTCGTTGTTCTGGGCCACCATTACCAACAAGATGATGTCATTGCCTTCGCTGACATTACCGGTGACTCTCTTGAGCTGGCACGTAAAGCAGCTGAACTGAAAGACGCTGAGTACGTCATGTTCTGTGGCGTCCACTTCATGGCAGAAACAGCGGACATGCTCACGCGCCCCGAGGTGAAAGTAATTCTTCCCGATTTGCGAGCAGGGTGTTCCATGGCAGACATGGCAAATCGCCGCGAGATCGACATTGCCTGGAAATGGTTGACCTCTTGCACGACGGAGACGATTGTCCCCATCACCTACATCAACTGTACCGCTGCTCTCAAAAGCTTTGTCGGTGAAAACAACGGATCTATTTGCACGTCATCCAACGCCGAAAAAGTCATCACCTGGGGGTTGAATCAGGGGGAGAAACTTTTATTTTTTCCCGACCAGCATCTCGGAAGGAATACGTGCTTCAAGCTCGGAATCGCGCTAGACGAAATGGTTGTGTACGATCCAAGACGGCAGAACGGCGGGCTCACAAAAGAGCAGATTGAAAAAGCGAAAGTCATTCTGTGGTACGGATTCTGCTCTGTTCATCAAGGTTTCAATAAAGACCAAGTCGTTCATCATAAAAAAAATGAACCCGATAGAATTGTCATTGTTCATCCCGAGTGCAGCTTCGATGTTGTTCAGGTGGCAGATCTCAATGGATCTACCTCTTACATCGTCAATCAAATTAAAATCGCCCAGCCCGGGACGAAGTTTGCTATTGGTACTGAGATTAATCTCGTTAACCGACTGGCCGCCCAGTTTCCCGAGCTCGACATCAAATCGCTTTCACCTTACCAGTGTCTGTGCACAACGATGTACCGAATTCGCCCGCGTTGGCTTCTTGAAAGTTATCGAGCAATTGAGAAAAACGAACCGATCAATATAATCACTGTAGATGAGACAACTAAAAAATATGCCCTGAAGGCCCTCGATCAAATGCTCTCAATTTCTTGAGGTCTTATGCTTTACGCTGATTACAACGGCTCCGCTCCCCTCCTTCCCTCAGTGAAAGAGTATCTTCATAAAAGAATTGACTCCGATCTCTTCGCGAATCCGAATGCTCTTCACTCACTGGGACAGAAACTCAAAAAAGGCATGGAGAAATGTCGCGGGGTGATCGCCGACTCCGTCGGCGCTTATTCCGATCAGATCATTTTTACTTCAGGGTCATCTGAGGGCGTATCCACAGTGCTTCATTCAATTCTTGAATACACTGAGAAAAAAATTGTCATCACGTCTCCCGTGGAACACGTCGCAGTCGTGAAAGCACTTTCCTGGTACAAGGAAAAACGCGGGATTCAAGTTCTCATGGTCGAGATCGACGAAGATGGAGTCGTCAACCTCGACGACTTGCGAACTCTGCTTGAAAAAAACAAAGGCAATATTGCCATGGTTACGATCATGGCGTCTCAGAACGAAACGGGAGTGATTGAACCATTTGAAAAAATGGCGAAGATTTGCCGTGAGAATGATGTATGCTTTTTTTCTGATACGACTCAGCTCATTGGAAAAGCAGATTTTCATTTCGAAAAAAGTGGAATGGATTATGCTGTTTGTTCAGGTCACAAAATCGGCGCTCTTTCCGGCACAGGGTTTATCATTGCTAAAGATCCTACCCTGATTCATCCACTGATTTTTGGAAGTACGCAGGAAAATGGTCTTCGCGGCGGAACTCAGCACTATTTAGGAATTGAAACTCTCGCGATCGCTCTTTCCGACTTTAAAGAGAAGGGCCACAAGCTTAAAGATCTTAACCTTGCTCGGCTGAACTTTGAAAAAGAGATCAAAAGAGCTTTCCCCAAGGCAGTGGTGATCGGCGAAAAGGCAGAACGACTCCCAGGAACAACGTTGATCGGCTACCCAGGGATTCATGGTCAAGCAGTCCAAATCGAACTCGAATCAAACGATGTTTTTGTGACCACTTCCGCTGCGTGTACTGATAATCAACCGGAGACATCGGTGGTTCTCAAAGCGATGGGTGTGACCGATGACATTGGACGTGGTGTGATTAGGATAAGCTTGAGCTATTCACACGGTCAAAAAGACTATGACCTTTGTTCCACTGCCTTAAAAAACGCCTATAATAAACTCATCAAGATCCATTCCTATTAGTGAGTTCAGATGAAATACTTTTTTTTCAGTTTGCTATTGATAACCGTCGCTTGTTCTTTTAAAAAAAATGAACTCGCCAATCAAACTCAAAATGGACACGAAGAACTTTACAGTGAACCTCATGAACGAAAACTCACAGATGATGAAGGCGTTAAAACAATCGTCATTGCTTCCACCAATGACATTAGTGGAAATCTTGGATCCCAAGCGATTAAGATTACAGACAACCACAACAAAGAACGCTTGTCCGTTGAGATCGGCGGAGTAGATTTCTTTTTGTCTTACGTAAAAGTTTTGAGAGAAAAATTCAAGGCCGTAGTACTGATCGATTCGGGAGATTTCCTTCCTTCTTCTCCAGAAGATTACAAACAAGTTCAAGATTTCTACTCGCAACTTAAATACGATGCCATTTCACCCGGCCTCACTGACTTAAGTGCTCGCTCCTCCGTGGGCTCACACCCAGTCAAGAAGTTTGCCGAAAGCTCTCAGGTTACAGTTCTTGCCAGTAATCTTTACGAGCTCAAAACGGCTCGTGGTGTTGAGTGGAAAGGAATGGATCAGTATAAGATGATCGAAATTGACGGGACCAAAGTCGGGGTCATAGGTATTCTTCCCGATGATATTTCTACACTCACTCCGATCGACAATCGCATCGGACTCTACGTCGAAAACATGCTCCAATCCACCCTCCACCAAGCACGACGTCTTCGCTCGCTCGGGGCACAAATCATTGTAGTTTCTACCCATCAGGGGCTTGAATGTGGTGAAGCGATTGCAGAGACTTCAAAACTTCCCATCACAAAAGTAAATTTCGATCCAAAGAAAGCAGATATTTGTAATCTTAAATCCCCCCTAGGTGTTTATCTCCAGCGTTTGCCAGCTCATCTCGTTGATGTCGTTATTGGTGGAAGAACACATAAAAAAATCGCAAACCTCATCAACGGCATCGTCGTACTTTCTGGTTTTGACTCAGGAAAAAGTTTCTCTTACGCTGAACTTTCAGTCGACGTAAACACAGGAAAAGTTCTTCCCGAAAAAACAGTTATTCATCAACCCGTGATGATCTGCCGGGAATTTTTTAAAGAATCAAATGATTGTTACACTGAAGATCCTTCCGTCAATCACAGAGAAAGAATTCCTGCGAAGTTCCTTGGTGTTGAGATAGAAAGCAATGAGGAGCTTCGTCACAAGTTTCAGAAGTACTTCGATGATGCTCCAGTAGGATTTAGAAAATCACCCGAGGAACTTATCAAAAAATATTCTGCTGATATCGTCTACTCTCCAGACTCTGGAAATAGCACTCATCTCGTCGTTCTGAACCTCAAAGGATCTGACTTAAGTCACTGGCTCGAGATGAGTTACAACGAAGAAGAAACTCACCTCTGGAGACCTTCTCCTTTTAGCCGCGAGTCCGACAATCTTATCCTCAGGCTTAGTGGGGAGAATTTAAATTCAGAAAAAAATTATAAGATTCTCACCAACGTCGAGTCTCTGCAGACTCGCATGGAATTGTGGAAACACCTGAGCTCTGGAAATCTTATCTCATTGACCGAAGATTCGTGGGACGAGAAAGTCTCTTCGGATGAACTTTCCGTCACAGCTGCCAGTCACCGGCAGTAGGCCTTATCTCCATCGCATACTACTGATAACTTCCCTGAGCACCAAGCAAAGCTCGTATTGGAGCGACAATCATAGACTTCTCCCATCCGCTGCCATTGGGTACCACGTCTGCACGCCGGTTGATCCTTACTTCCGCACGAAGAGACTCCGCAGACTTTAGGACCGACTGAGCATCCGTTAGGAATCTCCATCCAGCCATGATCGCAATTTTTACAAGTCGATGATGAAAGCTCCTGGCAATCTGAAGCAATATTATGGCAAAGAATCCCATCCTGAATACCATCTGGCTTTTTTCCTGCCGATGAACCAGCCGCTAGATAAATCATGCGAGGGGATTTGTAATCCGCAGACGAGAGGAGGAGCTTCGGCTCTGGTTTCTTCCAATCTGAGATGGTCAACACGGTCCAAGATTCATTTTTATTATTTTGCTGAAAAGATAATTTAACCGCATTCTCTTCCACAAAGAGTGAAAGATTCGTGACTTGATCAAGCTCGAAGTCACCGACTGCTAAAATTTGAGAGTTACATTCATCCTCAAATGAAACTGATTTTATTTTTAGCTTACCACGTTCATCACCGGGAACGCGGTAGTAAACGCAATCTTTTGAAAAAATGAAATTAGAATCAATGAATGTGAGAGCAAACAGAACCTGCCACGAATTTCTAGGCTTGGAAATGACTTCATTGTTTTCATAAAACTCATGTCTCTCAACTATGCCTTTTGCCATCTCCCATTTGCGTGGCGAAGCTGCGTTTAAAAAAAAAGAAAAAAGCAAAAAGAAGCTAATCATATTTCTACCTCTTCATAACAGCGAAAGGCGACTGGTATGGTCTGAACTTTTCCATCCCAAGTCGTCCTAACACCCAAC
>CANETG010000095.1 GCA_947440875.1 Bacteriovoracaceae bacterium | reverse complement strand
TAGAAACAATCTTCTTGGCAAGTATATCCCCAGAAATAGTCATTGTAGCAATACGTATCACAAACATAGACTTCTTCACAGTATCCGCCACCGTTTCCACCAGCAGAAACTCCGCCGGCAGCCACTGCGAGAGCAACGACGACGAGAAGAACACCAAGGCCGATGTAAACAACAGCGTCACCGTTCCAAGAAGCACCAACAGAGTATGACTTCTTCATTGTTTCTGTCATGTAGCTCGCCGCTTGAGACGCATTCATCTTCTGGAGCTGAATCATCGTGAAAGCAGTCTCCATGTCTCTGGCAACTTTTGCGTCTTTGACTTCTGACTTAACGAACTCGATCAACTGAGCGTTCGTGAGACCTCTGGACTGAAGCTCTTTCAGAGTTGAGTTGAATTTCTTCATCTGGGCATCATAGAAAGATTTATCTTTCTGATTCCACTCCACAGTGAGTGAATAGTTGAGCTCATCGAAGGCCGATTTAAGACCAGAATTCGAGTTGGCCAATGCTGATGTTGTGGTGATCGCCAAGGCCATCATCAACGTGATGAGTTTTTTAAACATATAAACCCTCCTACAGGTTAAAATTGGTTGTCGCTTACTATCACTGCCATATTCGTCGTGTGAATTCTTGAAATCTTTTCTTGATTCTTTTTAGAGTCCCTTAAGGTTCAAAGCTTTGAGAATCCGGATCTTGTCGCTAAACGGCATCGCACACTTTTCGTCACAGGTGGTGAGGATTCCTTCGACGAGCTCATTCCGGATGCCCGAGTTCGTTGTGAGTTTTTTCCGGAGCTCATACATAAAGTCGAGTCCCTGTTCGTCTCCTACAATTTTCTTCATTTCCCAGAGCATACCGAAGACAAAATCGGTGTTCGCGTAGTCCTGCATTTCAAATTGGAGCATGTACTCTTGCTTACGTTTGGCATTCTTTCCGTTGTACGTGTTGTACTTCTTGATCTTGTCGGCGAGCTTGGGTGAGTTCGCAATTTGTCCGGCAAAGAAATCCGCCATCCCTTCAATGATCGCCGTTGAATGAGACAGAACTAAATGATCTGAGAGAGCAGCGTGAGCGTACTCATGATAAATAATTTCCGGGATGAGCGCAGTATCAAGCCAGTACCACTTTCTCGCAAGAACATTGGTGAGCGGATCCATGAGGAGGTACCCCGCCTCAATGATCAGCGTTGATCCCACGGTACGGATAAGGGCTTCCTGAGAGAACGGTCCCGGTGCCCCAGGCTGCTGCTCTTTAGTGTAAGCGACGATCACGTTTGAGAGGAAACGGTTCAGTGACTGCATGCGAGTCTGATCGCGGAACTGACCGAGGAGAACTTTAAACTCCTGCTGGGCTGTTCCGTTCACACGAAGTTCGCTGATGTGAACTTTCTTCGACGGACGGAACCAAATTTCCATGTCCCACGGTTTTACTCCCCGAGACTCAAAACCTTTTCCGGCAGGAATCGTAAGAGCGTTATTGAACTGAGGTTCAAGATTATCATGCGCAAAATGTCCCAATTCAGAAAACTGATTAGTGTGCTCTATTCGAATGGTCATCTTAGGAATATTGGCAACGTAATCCGATTTCACTTTCTCAACGAAGTAGGCGCGCGCTTTCATGAGGTGATAGTACGCAGTGGCCGCCCGGAACGTGAGGTGTTTTTCCGCAGAGAACTTCACTGCTTGCTCAGACTTCCCTTTGACGATCTTGAAGTGTTCGCCGTCAAAAGAATCCTCGGACACAAGATTTGTAAGGACGACATTCTCTTTACGGGGTTGGTCATTCTCCGAGCGAACGAGTGCTTCCATCGTGACATCCACAGCGAAAGCCTGGAAAGAGAAGAGACCAACGAGTAACAGGATTAAATTTTTCATTAGAATAACACCGTTTCATCAGTTTGAGTGTCTGAGCCTTTGCCTACGGTCGCTTCGATCACGACCAGAACCAGCGCCGGGATAAATCCGTAAGGCGGTGGGATGGCGATGGTCGCGACAGAACTAAACGTGCGAACCCAGACTGAGGCCTTCTCCCAGAAAGACTTCGTCGGGTTCCAGATTTCTTGCAGTCCACCGAGTTCTTTGAGCTCCACCGCTGGAATGAGACTTGTTTCATAAGAGGCAGTGATGATGTCCATGTAGTCGGGAGATCTTCCGTTAAAATAAGTATTGAGTGAGAGTAGCGACATTTCTTTTCTCAGGAGCTTAATCGCCAGGCGAAAGCGCTCCATCGGTTCAAGTGTGATGACTTCGATTTCCTCCGCCTCACCGAAGATAGTAATCGTTACTTTTTTTGCTTCCAGACGGGAGCGCAACCGTTTCACCACATCGGCCATCATCATGATCTGAAGATCAGAGTACTGCTCAAAGAGTTTAATCCTGCGACTCACTTTCATCTTACTGACTTTCTCCGTCACAAAATCACTTCTTTCCGTCGCATCCCGAAGTGGCTTATGAAGACGAAGTGATTTCAGTTTCTGAAGATACGACTTGAGCGTTAAAAAATTCCCCGAGACTTCACCGATACGGGCCCGCTCGAGCATATTGTAAGTATCACTCGTGATGATTTTTCTTTTTGAAGCCTCAACGAAAAGACCTTCGAGTTCGGCGTCATTTATCTCGCCCACTTTTCTCACTTCTGCGACCATGTTTCTGTACGCATCGTCATAGCACGCGTTCTTAAGAAATTTTTCTTTAAAGTTCGCGACGACTTTGAGCATCTCCGGAAGTTTCGTGCGCTCAGGTTTTCTCAATTGCTTGGGATCTTTGATCTCAATCGGAGTTGTCGCCACTGCTCTTGCGTCGAGAAGAATTTTTAAAGAAACATCATCGAGTTCATTCGACTGACGAAGAAAAAGAAGTGCTCCCTCGTACGCATCAAAGCGAGGACTCTTCCGGAGAAGTGCCTGTGACATAGATTTATTGATGTCGTACGCACAGACCTTCGAGGCCTCAATACCCTTCAACGAAGACTGATAAATATCGACAATCTCTTCTCCCTTAAAATCCCGAAGTGCGCGGCTAATCTTATTGGGATGATGAAAAAAACTTTGCCCTTCACGATCGTTCTTAAACGATATGTTCTCTTGAGCGATCGCCGCCGAGGCCATGAACAAGAGGCCGATGAAAAAGCGCATGACGATGGATCCTTGATAGTTTGCCTGAATCTAGCACCGCGTTAATTTCTCAGATAGGGACTGGGTAAAAAGGAAAGGAAAGCGCTTGAAATATTCCTGGCTAAGTGTGATTATCGCTTTAAAACAAACGTTTAAAACTATTGCTTAAGGTTAAGTATGAGAAATTATTTATTTTTTACCGCTATTTTGATGCTCAGTGGCCTCAGTCACTCTGCTTTTGCGGCAGTTCCCCTGAAGTTAAAAGAGTCGTTACTCAAGGAATTCGTCGCCAAGGGCTCCCCCACTTTAGATGAAATTCAGGCCGTTTTCCTTTCCTCGGAGTTCAGGAATAAGGAAATGCTGGAAGATGTTTCGCCAGAACTTTACGGCCGAACTAGCTACCGAGAAACCAATGAGAAGGCGATCATTCCTTTCATTCCTATTTTCTCGCCGGTCAAATACGCCGAGCTCGGAGTTCGTCAAAAGATTGCCCACGGATTCAGCGTCGGAGCTGCCGCTGGCACGCAACAACAGAGTGCAGTGAGTTCCTCCGGTAAATATAGAGACGTCACGACGACGAATATTAATTTCACCGCACAGATGGATCTCTGGAGAGATCTTTTTGGACGGGCGACGAAGGCAAAACTTAAAAACGCTTCCGACGAAAGTAAGCGCGCTGATCTCGAACAGCAAATTCAAAAGAAAGCATTTCTTATCTCTTTGAGAAAAACATACTGGGCGCTCGTGGCCAACAATGAGTCCATGAGAATCTCTCGCGAACTTTTAAAAGACGCAGTCGCTCAATCAGATGAGACGGTCAAACGCTTCCAGAATAATGTGGCAGAACAAGACGAAGTCGCACGTTACAAGGCGCAAGTGGCTTCACGAACTGGAACTCTGTCCGGACTTGAGTACCAGAAACAAAGTTACACGAGACAATTAAAAACTCTCCTCCCTGAACTCTCCAACGCTGAAATTAGTCTAGCCGAATATGACCTTGATAAAACATTAAGAGACGTTTTGACCTGCACGGAAGCGATCGCTTCAGAGACCAAGATTCCCTATCAAAATACACTCTACGATGAGTCGATTTCGCTCCTGACGAGTATGCTTTCGAATAACCGGACGATTAATGAACGTTACGCCGATCCGGACGTGTCTCTCTTCGGGCGCGTCCAATCAGTGGGTGTTTCATCAGACGCAAAACCCAGCGGCTTCAGAGGGAGTTACGGTGGCTCGTGGGATGATATGACCTCTCAGAACCGCACTGGTTACGAAGTGGGACTTAACGTTGTCATTCCTTTGGGAGACGCCAAGGCCTCAGCTCAGAGAACCAAAGAGCTGTACGATGAGAAGCGCCTGCGCGCCTTCATCGGAAGAACGGAAGCCAACGTCGTGACATCTCATCAAGAAATTCTGACGACGATCACGATCCTCAACCAGGTCATCGAGTCTCAGAAAATAAATACTGATCAGTTGAACAAGCGCCTGATCTACATGCGGAAGAAATATCAACAAGCGCGCGCCTCGGTGAACGATCTGGTTCAAGATCAGGACGCGCTCCTTTCTTCTGAGCTCATTACCATTGAAACCAAGCTCGCGGTCATCAATGTGATTCTTGATTACCTTGCCGTTTACACAGAAACTCCGTGCGATTTTAATAGGATTTGATATGAAATTTTTTGTCGATTTCTTCCTTAAAAATTATAAACTCACTCTGGTCCTCACCCTCTTTTTGATCGTCCTCGGTCTCCAGGGACTTAATCGGATGAATGCCGAATCCTGGCCCCAGGTGGATTTTGCGATCGCCACGATCACCACCAATTACAAGGGCGCTTCCCCAGAAGACATCGAAGCACTCATTACCAAACCCCTGGAAGATGAAATCCGTACGGTCTCCGGACTCAAAGATGTGAAGTCGATTTCGCAGACCGGAATCTCGACGATCATCGTCCGCATTGACATGGATAACGTTGATGAAAAAGAAGTGATGGATGATCTTCAAAAAGCGGTTCAGCGGGTTTCAAAACTTCCGGCCGATCTCGAACAGCAGCCTCTTTTCACAGAAATTAAATCCGATGAGTTCCCAGCGATCCAGATCAGCGTCGTCGCTACCGGTGATGACCGTCTCCGGGACCGGATCGCTGATCTTCTGAAAACTCAGATCGAAGACATCAACGCCGTCAAAGACGTTCGTCTCTCCGGGTTTCGCCAAAGAGAGTTCACAATCGAACTCGATCTCAAAAAGATGGACTCGCTTCACATCGGGGTTCCCGAGGTGCTGGAGAAACTTCAGTCCCGGAATATTTCCATCCCCGGCGGTGATGTTGAAAAAGGCGCCCACAAGGATCTCGTCCGATTGAACGCGAAGGTGCAGAACGAAGATGATCTGAAAAATATTATTGTCCGCTCCACTTTTTCCGGCGACGTGATTAAACTCTCTGAGATCGCCCGAGTGGCCGATGGCGCGGAAGACCCAAGGACTCTTACGAGCTATAACGGCAGAGATTCCGTGAACATGGTCGTCAATAAAAAAGGCGGAGCCGATACGCTTAAACTCGCGGTATCCGTCCGCGAGCTCCTCGAACGCTTCAAAAAAACTTACCAAGGTCAGGCGGAGTTTTTCATCTACCTCGATGAAGGTGACAAAGTCGCCGATAAGCTCTCGACGCTGAGTTCGAACGCTGCTTCGGGACTGATTCTTCTCCTCATCTTTCTCATGATCTTCATGCCTGGCTGGATCGGAATCATGACCGCGCTGTCTCTTCCTATCGGGATCATGACTGTCTTCGGGCTCATGCCGCTCTTTGGTCTGAACCTCGATTCGATTTCAATCCTCGCGTTCATCATCGCGATGGGGAACCTCGTCGATAACTCCATCGTCATTTCGGATAATTTTGTTCAGTTGAAGCGGCAGGGATTTGAGACGATTCCGGCGATAAAAAAATCCGTCCTCGATCTGTGGGCACCGATCACGGCGACGGTCCTCACGACGATCGCGTCTTTCATGCCCATGCTCGTCACCAAGGGAGTCATGGGAAAATTCATCGCTCCGATTCCTATCGTCGTCACCTTGGCACTCCTCGTGTCGCTCGTCGAATCGTTTTTCCTACTTCCGATGCGCCTCTCGTTTGTTGGAAACCGAGTCAAGAAAGCAGTGGTGGGTGAAGAACACTGGTTTGATAATTGGAAAAATAAATTCGAAGTTTTCATGCGCTGGGTGGTGAATCACAAATACATCACGGTTGGATCTTGTTCGGGACTCATTGTGGCGGCGTTCCTCATGATCATCTTCGCCAATAAGTTCATTCTCTTTCCGGCCGAGCAGACAGAAATCTACATCGCCCGAGTGGAGTCTCCGCGCGGAACTCCGATCGAAGCGACATTAAAAAACGGCACTGAACTCTCTCAGTCCATCCAAAAAGACCTCGGTCCCTGGGTAAAATCTGTGGCCGTGAAATCGGGATCTTCCAAGGACCGACCGGATGATCCCAAAGGCGGAGAAGGCGACTCTCAAGGGATGATAGTGATCTACGCTTCTGATGAAGCGAAGTTCAACGTTCCCCACACGGAATTCCTCGCCAAACTTCGCGAGATCCAGACCAAACAATACGGCCGAGTTGAGTTCGAAGAAATGGTCAATGGCCCGCCGGTGGGCTCACCCATCAACGCCACTTTCCGTTCGGACAATCCCCAAGAGCTCGACGTCGTCGTGAAAACTGTGATCGGTAAACTCGCAATGATCGATGGAGTCATTGACCTCAAGGTCGATGATTTTGTCGACGCCGATGAAGTGCTGGTGCAGATCGACTACGAGACCGCCGATCGACTGGGAGTGAAAGTCGCAGACATTGGAAACACGATCCGAACAGCTCTCGGAGGAGTCTTCGTCTCCGACGTGACTCTGAATAACAAGGAAGTGAACCTCAACGTGAAGTTCATGGATGATTACAAAGAAGTGACCCAAGATCTCAAGGAGATCAAGGTCATGGACAATAAAGGAAACCTCATTCCCCTGGGGCGGATAGCGAAATTCGTGAAATCTCCTGGGACGCCGCAGATTAAGCGCTTCGACTTCAAGCGCTCCAAGGCCGTCGTCGGTGGGATCGATGAAGCAAAAACCACCGCCTTCAACGTGAACTCCGTGATCAAAAAAGAATGGGAAACACTTGGGATCAAACACCCGGAAGTCTCCCTCGTCTTCGGGGGAGTCGAAGAAAGTACGCAGGAAAGTATGCAGTCTCTCTTCGATGCCCTGATCCTCGCTCTGATTGGAATTTTTGCTCTCCTGGTTTTCATGTTCCACTCGTTTCTGCGGCCGTTCATCATCATGATGACGATCCCTTTGGGCCTCATCGGTTTCTCGGTCGCCTTTTTCCTCCACGGGAAACCCATTTCTTTCATGGCCCTGATCGGAATCATCGGTCTGGCGGGAATCATCGTGAACTCCGGAATCGTTCTGATTGAGTTTATCGAGATCGCTCGTCGCGAAGGCATGCCACTCAACGAAGCACTCGTGAAAGCATCAAGCCAGCGACTCCTCGCCGTTGTGGCAACAGCGTTTTCAACCATGCTGGGTCTTTTTCCCACCGCCTACGGAATCGGTGGCAAAGATGAAATGCTGATTCCCATTACCCTCGCCATGGCCTGGGGACTGGCATCAGGAACAATTCTCACTCTGATCTTTATTCCTCCGGCCTACGCCATCGTCGAAGACTGGGTGAACTTCCTGAAACGCATGCCGATCGTGGACCGTTTGATAGGTGCTATCGGTAAAGAAGAACACCATATCTCTGCGGCCGGCGAGCATCAGGCGGGAGAATAAGATGGTCGAAAAGGAGCTCGAATCTAAGGACCGGATCATCAATGTATCTCGAATTCTTTTTGCGGAAAAAGGTTTCGAAGGCGCAACGATCAGAGATATCGCGACGGCCGCGGACGTCAACGTCGCCTCTGTGAATTATTATTTCTCGAGTAAGGAAAGACTTTTCGAAGAGGTTTTGCGCGCCGGTTTTCAAGACTGCTCACGGGAAGTGACAAAGATCATGATTCCTGGAACAAAACTCGAAGACGGGCTCGTGCAGATGTTCCGCTATCATCTCGACCATCGCCACGATCTTCTTTCTATGTTCAAGCTCCTCATGTCCACTCAGGAAAAACAGCGCTTCATGCCGGAGGAATCCCAAGACTTCGGTCCTCCGGGTGGGAAGTGCGTGGCCGAAGCCATCATCCGGGAACTTGGGAAAGCGCCTAAAGAAGAAGATCTCCACTGGGCGCTCAAAACATTATTCAGTCACGTCACTCATACGGCGATTCTCTACACGTGCTGCTTTAGAGACAGACCCATTCCTTTCACGTCCGATGAAGACATCGAGAATAGTATTCGCAGACTCTGCCGTGTGGTTCTTGCTGACTTAAAGTGAGAACGAAAGACTCATAAGCACTTCCTGACTAGGAATAAATTGCTGATTTATGTGATGTGATCAAAATTCAGTCATTTTTCCTCAGTTTCTGCCGAATTTCAGGTATGGCCAAGACCTTTATCATTATCCTCACCGCTAGCTTTCTCTTCTCGTGCAGCAAGAGTGCTCCGACTAGTAAATCCAAATTTGTGGTGAATTTCTCTTCCCTCACGGCGGGTCTTACCTACGCGGGTGGTGCCCACATCCGAGTCAAAGAATTAAACGGGACAAATTTTACGTCCTACGATCTTCAGACAACAAACGTGATCGAACTCCCTCGCGGAAGCTGGGAAATATTTTTCGTTGGCTTTGAAGGTGCCGCCGACTGGTCATCACCGTACAGGTGCGGAGTCGCAACCCCCGTTGTGCTGGATGAAGACGAAGAAACAATTAACATTTCGGTTTC
>CANETG010000094.1 GCA_947440875.1 Bacteriovoracaceae bacterium | reverse complement strand
TCAGTAGCTCAACTTTTTCCTCGAGATTGGAAAAATCCATCTGCTCGTAATTATTCGATTCAAGTTCAGTTAACTGGCTGGTAACTGTATCAAGACGCTCACTACGCTTTTCAATATCAATCGAGAGCTCTTCGTTTTCACGGGTCGCTCTGTCGATGTGCTTTTCTTTATCAATCAGTGACTTTTTAAGGTGCTTCACTTTTTCTTCTGAGGCAGCCAATTCTCTGGAATGCTCGTTGTAATCGTCTTGAGCCGTATCGATTTTCTCCATCATGTCAGTTTTCTGGATCTTCTCATCTTCGAGCAGAAGATCGATCTGAGAACGACGAAGAGTGAGATTTTCATGCTCCGTCGCACGAGTCTCGAGCATGGATTCGGCGTTCACGAAATCTTGAAGATATTCGTGCTCACGATGAGACTCAACGATGAGTTCGTATTTTTTAATCCGTTCCCGCAGCGTGCGCGCTTTTTCAGCTTTCTCGGCTTGGAGCTCGAGCTTTTTCAGATTCTTGTAAATTTCATTTTGCAGATCTTCGAGACGAGTCAGATTCAATTGAGTTTGCTCAATTTTTTTCAGAGACTCACGCTTCCGAAGCTTGAACTTCGTAATCCCAGCGACCTCTTCGATCATCACTCTGCGCTCTTCAGGTTTTGCCTGAACGAGTTTATTGATCTCACCTTGAGCAATAATTGAGTATGATTTTGCACCAGCTCCTGTGTCCATGAATACTTCGTGGATATCTTTCAGGCGAGCTGGCTCATTATTAATTCTGTATTCAGTTTCACCGTTACGGTAAAGCTTCCGTGTGAGTTGGATTTCAGAAGGCTTTGCGACCTGACCGCTGATGTGGATGTGCTTCCCATTAACGTTATCGAGAACCAGAGTCACTTCAGCAAACCCAGCCGGAGCGTATTTCGAAGAACCCGCAAAGATAAGATCTTTCATCGAAGTTCCCCGAAGGTGCTTCGCTGATTGTTCTCCCATGACCCAAAAAAGAGCATCGACGATGTTCGATTTTCCGCAGCCGTTAGGTCCTACGATACCCGTGATACCTTCGTCGAAATGGATGACTGTCTTGTCTTTAAAGGATTTAAAACCCTGGATAATGAGCCGGTTGAGCCTCATGAATTCGCCTCTCGAAAAGTGTTTGTGACATCACTAAACCAAGGGGAACATCAGCGTCCATGCTTCTGCTCACATCAGATAACTTTAGTAATTGCTACATCTTCCCAAGATTGAGAATGGCCTGTCTAGATTTTTCGGCCTGACTTTCCCTATCAGTGGAGTCAATGACTCAACGCCAGATTTAGAGTGAAAACGGATTACCTCAAAGAATTAACGACGGGCCTTGCGAAGTTCTAAATAAACTTCGTGAGTGATCGATCTCAAGAGATCACCATCGCTCCCACCATAGGTAAGGATAGGGCATGCTCTGTCTGGAGAGAGTTGGAGAAATCGAGAGTAAGCTTCTGGACTTCTCACAAACGTTCCAGTGACGGTCGCCGCTTCTGCGCGAGAAGGTATCATCCAAAAAGTCATGAAGTTTAGTCGTCCGATAAGTGAAAGAATCACAAATTTTGCGGCATTTGTGCCAGCTTTATTTTGGTCATTTCGACGGTACTTAACATCAAGCCAATCAGCATAAGGGATCACTTGGTCAACTGACTGCGAATTAATTGCGTGCATAGTTCTTTGAATCGAACGGAAATGCATGCAAGAGGGATCTTGTCGTTGCGCAAGGATTGGGGATGAAAGAAAAATTCCGAGAGCAAAAAGGACTATTATTTTCATAGAACTCCAAAGCTGTCATGACGATAATCTCGTTCTGGAAATGGGTCAAACTACTCTGGCATTTTTACAGGCTGGCACCTCATTTGCTCATTCCTTTAGGGTCAAGGAGGACACTATGTTTTCAGAATTTTTCTTTAATAAGGCTAAAGAAGTACTGAGTTTCCTTCACCTCATCAAAGGAAAGGCGACCAGAAACGTTGAGGCTAGAAAAAAGAGAGCTGATACGGCATTACGAGCGATGAAAAAGGAAAGACAGACCTATCTGAAAGAAAAAAGAGAGGCCGAGCACAAACTCAATACTGATATTCCAGAGAGAAATGATCACTCAGGTCAGGATATCTCAGCTATTTAACAAAAAGTTTTCCGTTCATACGGAAGCCAGATCGTAAAGAGCGAGCTTTTTCTGTGCGGATAATACCTGCATCTTTGGGGAGAAGTTCTCCAAGAAGAAAGAATTCTTTGGGTGCGACAAAATAGGTTCCACCCTCGGCCAGGTCATTGGCAAACTGGGAGTTCGGTTTCTGGTAAGCAGTACGACCTTTAGAAAAAAGAGTTCCCATGCTTTCGTCTGATTTGAGATAAGTGGTTAACCAGTAACCACGATAATAATTACCACATTCATCTTCATAGGTGTCTGACATTACTACCATGATTGCAGAGGAAGCTCTCAAACAAAATCTTCCCGTCGGATTTTTTATTTCGCACGCGTAAGACGCTGGTGGAAGCTTTCCATGATTATATCTCGCAAAAGCCGCATACGAGTAATCTTTAGTCCCTTGGGAGGGATGAGTGGGATAAAGTTTTCGCACTTGACACGAGAACTGCTTTTCCTGAATGCGAAATGGAGGAAGAGGATTGTCCAAAACAAAGTCCGTATGCTCCTCCCATTTCAGTAAATATTCCGGATCAGGAAAATATTTTTCAAACTCGTTTTTCTCAATGAAGTTATGAGCCACGTATTCTTGCCAATTTCTTTGATAAGGAGTCGATGACGGCAAACGATCAGGGTTTTGAGATGAACACGAAAGAACAAACATCAATATACAGATATGTCTTAACATGGATGCTCCCTCTGAATGACCGTTTCGGTTGCTTAAAGGGTTTCCTTGAATGATCCGATAAATGCCTATGAACAGAACTATTTTTACCCTCCTCACGACCTTCGTGGTCTCTTCTTGCGCGCACTTGTATAAAGAAACCTCGTACGTAACTGAAGTTTCTTCAGATGGTCAACTGCAGGGGGCCTGTAATAAAGACAGAGCTCAAAACATCTTCATCTTGAAAGGAACCAAAGGAGACTTCACCGTGTTTATGCCTGTTCACTATGCCTACTGGTGGACTGGGCCCATTATTTTTCCTCTCGTTCCTGTGACTCTGGACCGGAATGATGCTTCTTTCATCAAAATCAGTATCTCCGCAAAAGAAGATCAGATTGATCGCGAAGAATTACTCACCTCTCAAATCTTCATCAAAAAAGAAACTGACCCTGTGAAACTCATCACTGTGGTGGTGACGAAAAAAGAAAAAATGGAAACCTTCACGCTTCAATTCGATTCACCAAAGCTGGTCGATCTTCAAAACTTCGATCTTCTGTTGCCGCAAAGTCTGACGGGGCTAAAATCGCAAATTCATTTCGAAATGGCTTCTGAAGTAAACTACGTGCCTCTAGTTCCTCTCGTGACCGAAAAGTGTGTGACGAGTAACTAACTGCCCTACTATACTGGTGTTACTCTATTTCGTATTAACATCTCGTTATGAAAATACTGATATATTTCAAGGTGATTTTTCAACATCGCAGGATTCTTCGTCGTGCACCACGTTTTTCTGATCAATCGATTCACGTTTGCTCTCAAAAGAGCACATGTATGATTGACGACGAAAAGCGGATCAAATTGAACTTTCTTGAGCTCCCCCTGCCCAGCAACACAGCTTCTTTCACTTTTAAATTGAGTGTGTCGAGATCTCGGTAAATAAGTTGAAACCAAACGAGGATAGCGTTGATGCTCATCCGACTTAATACTCACCTCAGTTGAGACGAGCGGAGTAATCGTTTGAAAAAGCCTCGTCAATCCCTCAAAGTGTTCGTCCTTTCTTTCACCATACTTTTTGCGAGCGAGTTTAGCGAGATGACCAAACGCAGGGATCCGAGAGACTTCAAGGGCGAGAATCGTTCTCCGGTCCTCATCGACAGCGATCGAAACTGATAAGGGCTTGAGCTTTGAATTTTCTTTCGTAATGAGATCATCAATTTGAATGTTAAAGATCCGCCCTTTGAACTGATGCAGAATCTTCTCATTGGCGTTCCGGCAACGTTTCGCCAGAAAAGGAAGTCTGCGTTCGATTGTATTTCGATGGACACCCAATATCTGAGCGGATCTGCGCATCGACACGTTGGAGGAGATAAGATTCAAAAGAGGTCGATTAATGCGTCTCTTTTTTTGCCTAAAAGTGTCCGACAGAGTTGAACTGGAAAAGCGAGTTCTGCAACTCTTACAGCGAAATCGCTGAATCATTTTTGAATCATCCTTTCGGAAAAATGATCCATCTCGAATGACAAATTCTGGGGCAGCACAATTTAAATTGATACATATTCTATTCATGGGCCATGTGCTGCAAAAGCTGAGGCACTTAAGCCGAATCTAAACCTAAAGAATCAGGAGTGTGTATTGTGGGGCATAAATAAAACGGCATGAATCTTTTGGGAATTTTTGATCCGATAAACACCATTGAATGAGGGCAGTTTGAAGAACTCGCTAATCGATCGAAAGAGCTCTTTGAACCAGTAGTAAATCGGTGACTCTAATCTCAGAGTGAGATCTTTGAGATCGTTGTCTTTAGTCGCAAGATTTTTCAAATGACGATCGCTCACTCCAATAAAACCACTTGGCGTTCCGAGTCCAGGTATTCTCGTCGAAAGTCTTTTCACTTCCTTTTTCTCACCCCATGGATCAAAGGCCGCATCCATGGGAAGAAGCCCCACTTCATCTGTCCAGGCCTCAATGAAGGTCATTTCACCAGAGTCATTAAAGGTGAACTCTTCGTAGATCTTTACTGGTTTCTTGATCCCGAGATATTCAAACCAAACTCGGCAGCGACAAAATGGTTGTGCATCAAAAAAGCGACACACTCGATTCGTTACTCTCGTCGGGTAGAGTGTTAGTAGCACATCAACTTTCATCATCCAGCGTTTGTGGCCTGTGAGTTTTAACCAAGGATACCACTCCCAACGGATGACATTCTCAGAGTACTTCGGCTTAGAGACATTCTTGGCATAGGAATCAAGGGTATCAAAATAGTTCAGCCCCTGAGTTGTGTAATAATGTGCCTCAAACTTCGGTTTGAGCTCGGTTGAAAAAGCGGCAAACCCCGCGGAAGGGAAAAAGATGAGAATCAAAAAGAACAAAGGCAAATGCTTCATATGAGATAAATCATACACCCGACACCCACATATTCTATCTCTTTGTTCCGCATCCTAGAACTGGCCTAAAAAAAATAGATCCTAGAGGACTCTATCTCCTGAAAGTTAATTACGAACCCCAATAATCTTAGGTATTCTTCACCAATATGAGTCGATTGAATTTTCAACTCGAAGCCACGGCTTCGGGATCACGCGCACGCGCGGCCACTTTCACCACTCTTCATGGTGTTGTGCAGACACCGATCTTTATGCCGGTCGGGACCCAGGCCACCGTGAAAAACCAGACCGTCGAATCCCTCAAGACCGCCGGCTCAAATGTACTGCTCGCCAATACCTATCATCTCCTTCTTCGTCCGGGCCCGGAAGTGATGCGAAAGTTCGGTGGTATCCACAAGTTCATGAACTGGGATCGTCCCGTTCTCACGGACTCCGGGGGTTTTCAGATTTTCTCGCTCTCGCATTCCAGAGAGATGAATGAAAAAGGGGCGCGCTTTTTAAGTTACATCGATAATCGCCCGATCATGCTCACACCGGAACTTTCGATCGACATGCAAAAAGCGATCAACAGCGACATTATGATGGTGCTTGATCAATGTATTGAAAGTCATGCCAACCACAAAGATGCTAAGCTTGCCATGGAACTCACCCACCGTTGGGCCAAGCGAAGCCTCGAGGCCCGCGGCGATTCTCAGCAATCCATGTTCGGCATTGTCCAAGGTGCCTGTCACGAAGACCTTCGTAAGCAAAGTGCAGACACCCTCATAAATCTCAGAGTAAATGGCGAAGGCTTTGATGGTCTAGCGATCGGGGGCCTTGCTGTCGGGGAAACGAAATCTGAACGGGAAGACTTCACGGAAATTGCCGCATCGATGTTACCAGTGAATCTTCCGCGCTATCTCATGGGAGTCGGAACTCCCATTGATATCCTCGAAGCAGTTCATCGGGGGGTCGATATGTTCGACTGCATTCTCCCGAACCAGTATGGCCAACGAGGAGTTGCCTTCACGAGTCTGGGAAAATTTCAGATGAGGCGCACGGTGTACAAGTTCTCGGAGGAGAAACTTGATCCCTCTTGCGACTGCCTGACTTGCACCAATTACTCCCGCGCGTACCTTCATCATCTCATCAAAACGGAAGAGCCTCTCGGTTGGCACCTCCTTTCTCTTCACAACATTACTTTCTATCACCGTTTAATGAGTGAAATAAGAATGAATATTCTCGGGGGAACTTTCCTCGAATACTACAATCGAAAAAGAATTGAACTCGACATGACTGACGAGGAAAATCCTCACGTACCGATGACTCCTTCAAAGGCGAACAAAGCAGAGAAGCGTCTGCAGCTCGGTGATTACGAAGTCCATGATTCCGGTCGCGGATTTTCGAGTATTCGCCAGAGGAGTTCTGGCGAAGTCATGCATTCAGTGAATCCACCTCAAGAAGAAGCGCGCAATCTGTACGTATTGCCCGCTCGCATCGATGAGAGACTCGCTACACTTGATGAAGTTGTTATCTGGGATGTTGGCCTGGGTGCTGCTCACAATTCCATGGCGGTCATCCATGAATTTGAAAAAAAAGGATTTACGGGGAAAATCCGTATCGTGAGTTTTGAAAACGATACCGATCCTCTGAAACTTGCTTTGAAAAACGCACCTTTTTTTCCGCACCTTCATCACGCAGCTCCAGTTGATCTCTTGAAGTTCAACAAGTGGATGTCTTCGGCTGAAAATATCGCATGGGAACTTATCCAAGGGGATTTCTCTCAATCGTTCCAAGGTGCGCCTAAACCACACGTGATATTCTACGATCCATTTTCCATTCACACGAACGTCGAACTCTGGAGCGAGGATTTTTTCGCCAGGATTTTTCAATACTGTCGAGGGAGCGAAGTTCAGCTACTCAACTACTCTGCTTCCACCGCGGTTCGGGCAACACTCCTTGCAGTGGGATTCACCGTTGGCTACGGACCAGCGACCGGTCCGAAAAGTGCGACGACAGTTGCGTACAACACTTCCTCACTGGCGCACGAACTCGGAGCGACCTTGCTCGGTCAAGAATGGCTCACCCGTTGGGAAAGAAGTGATGCGAAAGTCGCTCGTACTTTGAGTCAGTCGGATGAGAAAGAATTTGAAGAAAAGATCCGCAGTCATTCTCAGTTTCAAAACAAATAAAAAAAGCCCCGCTATCGCGAGGCTTGGTTTTTTTCTTAGAACAGATTGATGTTTGCACTCATTCCGATATTCGTGCGATCAGCGCGGACATCTTCCGGGTTAAACTGAATACTCGGGTAGATGAAGACATCTCTCGTGATCGTAAAGCCAATCCCCGTCGAGATCGTCGGATCAAGTGTTGTCCACTCTGAAGACTTCTGCGCTCGGTTTTGCTGGTACCAATTGTAACGATAAACCGCTCGCCAGTTCATGAGATCGGAAATTTCATATTCCGTAATAGGGAGCGTATAAAACTCATACTGTGCCTGGCCTGCCCGGAGATTCTGATCATCTTTACTATGCGTAAAGAAGGCACCCTGAACCACGACTCCCGCCGAAAATCTTGAACCACCGAAATCGTAAAGAGCGTTGATGTGCGCTTCGTTCTTGGACTCAAGCCCTCGATCAACTAAAGCATCTTGAGTGTAATAAGTTGACTGAGCAGTGAGTACTGACTGCACGCCGAAAGGTTTCATCACCCGGCGGTAAACGAGCTGTGGATTCGAAGCATCGAGGTCTCCTTGAGTTCTCCGAAATTCTCTGCGCCCTCTCTCACTGAACTTCCCATCTTCAGTATCTGAAAACGGCGAAGCCATCTGGAGACCGATTCCGAGTGTGAGACGATCCGTCTCGGTCAAACGGTAATTGATTCCGATGGTACCCGAAAGGTTCTGCACCAAAGCGACATCCTGAGAACCCGTAACGTTTGGACGCGAGCTACCGATGGGTTTATTGATATCACCCCCCTGGTAGTTCCAGGTTGAGGCAAAACTCCATGTAGAAAGTGATCCGTTAAGGGAGCGAAGATTTCGGTTCTTGATTAATTGATCAGCCTTGTCTTCACCCGGAGCTTTTTTGGCAGGGGCGAGATTCGTATTCGAGGTGTTCCCCGAAGCCGCTGGTGCGGCGCTGAGACCGGAGACATTTAAGCTCGAAGTTTGAGCGTGAACGGCAGTTGCCGTGAGTAGAAGTAATGTGGGGAAAAGGTTTTTTTTAGACATAAGTCCTCCCTGGTATTTGACAATAAATATGATGAATCAAAAGGAAGACGCAATACGGAGAAAGTCTTTGTCATTATATTTTACTCTTTTGGTGGAGTTCATGGTCAAAGTGACACTGGAGGAATGGAATAGAATTATTTTAAACGAACCGTCTCATCGTTTTTTCCTTTGACTACGAAAGTGTCAGTGCGTGATGAACCAATTCCCCAACTGGAAAACAAACTCAATACACAATCGACACAACAACTCTAGGCAACCCTATCTTTAATAACAGTCCCTTAATAAGCTCCGCTAATGCCAAGCGACACATCTTTCTAGTTAACTTTTCCAAAGGCTTGGCTACAATGGATCGGTTAATCAAAAGGTAGGATCAATTATGAAATCGGTATTTAACTTTTTCCTCGTCCTCTTCACCCTCTTCGCTTTTGGCTGTGCTACTGAATCGAATAAAGCCGTTCAAGTAGAAAAATCTCAGTCAGAAAATACCTCGTCTCAATACCAAGGAAAAAAACATCCCATCATGGTGGGAAAATTCGATAACCGTTCGGGCTTCATGCGCGGAATTTTTGTCGATGGGCCGGATCGTCTCTCCAGTC
>CANETG010000093.1 GCA_947440875.1 Bacteriovoracaceae bacterium | reverse complement strand
GATGTACGTTTTTTTCGAACAGTCATTCTCGATGAGATTTATCAGGACTATGTTCGTACCGCGAGAGCGAAAGGACTTTCTGAGATTTCGATTCTTTTGAAGCACGTTCTCAGGAATGCCCTGATTCCGATTATTACTTATGTGGTCATTCAAATTCCTTTCCTCATTCTCGGTGCGCTTCTCCTTGAGAGTTTCTTTGGAATTCCGGGCCTCGGTGGCATTACTCTGAACGCGCTTAATTCTTCAGACTTTCCCGTGATCAAAGCGATGGCGATTCTCTCGAGTGTCATCTACATCATTTTTAGTTTGATCTCTGATATCCTTTATACTTTCGCGGACCCGCGAGTGAAGCTTAAGTAGGAACCATGAAAGAAAACTCACTCTGGAAAGATTCATTTGGGCGACTGATTAAAGACAAGACAGCGATGATCTCGCTCATCGTCGTTGTGATTTATACTCTCGTTGCTCTTCTTTCGGCGATGGGTCTCATCGCGGCCGATTGGGCAAAAGAAGTGGGAGCCTCGAATCTTCCGCCAAGTTCTGAGCACTGGTTCGGAACAGATATCTTCGGAAGATCAGTCTTCATGAAAGTCGTCCGGGGAACTCAGATTGCGATGTCCGTGGGGGTGGCCACCGCGCTCATTTCAATTCCGATTGGTGTTTTCCTTGGTGCGATCGCAGGCTACTTTGGCGGTTGGGTCGATGATTGCGTGACCTGGCTTTACACGACTTTTTCTTCGATTCCGAATATCATGCTTTTAATTTCCATCACGATGATTCTCGGGAAGGGAATCTTTGCGGTGTACATCGCCCTTGGTGCAACTAGTTGGGTAACACTTTCGCGGCTCATCCGTGGTGAAGTGATGAAGCATAAAGAAAGAGAATACGTTCAGGCCGCAGGAGCTATCGGCGGCGGGCATATGAGAAAACTCTTCCGTCACATTCTTCCCAACGTTACCCATATTGTGATCATCAATACTTCTCTTCAGTTCCAAATCGCCATCAAATCCGAAGTCATTCTTTCTTATCTCGGGATCGGTGTTCAAGGTGAACCAAGCTGGGGAACGATGATTGATGATGCCAAACTTGAGATTTCACGTGGCGTTTGGTGGCAACTTGCAGGCGCAACTCTGGCGATGTTTCTTGTGGTGCTAGCATTCAACCTTTTGGGTGATGCTCTTCGCGACTCACTTGATCCGAAACTTAAAGGAAAATAAATGACGACTCCACTTCTTTCGGTCAAAAACCTCACCGTTGATTTTCAAACTGCGGACGGCATAACCCGCGCTGTGAACAACGTCTCTTTCGATATTCCAGCTGGGAAAACCATCGGTATCGTCGGTGAGTCGGGCTCCGGAAAATCGGTGACGTCTCTTGCCGTCATGGGATTACTTCAAAGGCCCGCAGCTAAAATTCCCCAAGGTGAAATCTTATTCAATGGGCAGGACCTCCTTAAATTTTCAGAAGCACAGATGAGAGAGGTGAGGGGGGATCAGATTGCGATGATCTTCCAAGAGCCGATGACGAGTCTTAATCCCGTATTTAAAGTCGGCGATCAGATCGCGGAAACTCTTCGTGTTCACCGGAATATGTCGAAGAAAGAAGCTTGGGAGAAAGCCATCGATCTCATGAACCGAGTGGGAATTCCAAATCCGAAAGCGCGCGCAGAAACTTACCCCCATGAAATGTCGGGCGGTCAAAAACAACGAGTAATGATTGCCATGGCCATTTCCTGTGAACCGAAACTTCTCATTGCTGATGAGCCCACGACAGCTCTTGATGTGACGATTCAGAAACAAGTCCTGGATCTCTTATTCAAACTCCAGCAGGAGTACCACATGAGTATGATGTTCATCACTCATGATCTCGGAGTAATTGGTGATATCGCAGACGATGTCGTTGTGATGTACCGTTCAAACATCGTAGAAAAAAATAATGCCCGCACCATTTTCACAGGTGCCAATCACCCCTACACAAGGGGTCTTCTCGCCTGCCGTCCTAAACTCGGAGCCAATCCAAAGAGACTTCTGACAGTCGCAGATTTTATGAATGAGAAGGGTGAGGAAATTAAAATTGACACCACGAAGATCCAGGTCTTTGAAAAAGAAGCTGCCTTGGATAAGCCCTCCGACATCCTTCTTGAAGTCAAAAACTTGGTGACTCAATTTCCCATCAAGGGTGGATTTTTTAACCGGACCGTGGATCAGTTCAGGGCCGTGAATGACGTGAGCTTTAAACTCAGAAAAGGAAAAACGCTAGGTCTAGTCGGTGAATCTGGGTGTGGAAAAACGACACTCGGAAGAACCATTCTTCGCCTGATAGAGCCAGCATCAGGGCAGATATTTTATCATGGAAAAGACATCACCGGTGTTTACGGAGAAGAACTCAGGCTTCTTCGTCGTAAGATGCAAATTATTTTCCAAGATCCGTATTCATCGCTCAATCCAAGGATGACAATTGCTGAAATTCTGACTGAACCTTTAGTCATTCACAAAGTTGGATCGGGGAAACAAGAACGCCTCGATATGGCCAAGGAACTCGCTGAAAAGGTGGGACTCAAAGTCGCCCAACTCAATCGATATCCGCATGAGTTCTCGGGCGGTCAGAGGCAGAGGATTTCTATTGCTCGTGCTCTCATGCTTCGTCCAGAGTTTGTCGTCTGTGATGAATCAGTTTCTGCTCTGGATGTTTCGATTCAGGCACAGGTGCTCAATCTACTCCTCGATCTTCAAGATGAGTTTGGACTGACTTACGTTTTCATTTCGCACGATCTTTCAGTGGTGAACTTCATTGCCGATGAAGTCGGTGTGATGAACGCCGGAAAAATTATTGAAATGGATAAGGCGAGTCGGATCTACAAAAATCCTAAAGAAGAATATACCCGAATGCTTTTGTCTGCTATCCCGAAGGGCGAATCGAAAGCTCCTGTCCTCTAATCCCAGATAAGAGTTCTCAAGCACCTTGCGATATTGGTTATTTGCCTCCCGTTTCGGGAGGCAAATGCTGTCTCATTTTTCACGTTCAACTTTGCCAGGAATCTTCTTCATAATCACCCTTATTCTCCGATAGGTATTGAGAAGTACGAGTTTTTGGATGAGGACCCGGTCATGATAAAACTTTCAGTGAAAGATCTCGCGAAAAGAAAAATCGTCGATGGTCACGTTTATCTTTCAACAAAAGAAGGGAGAAAATTCTATCTTCTAAAACCTGGAATGCTCCTTGATGAAGACTTCATTAAAAAACATGCTCAGCTGAATACTATTTTTGATTTTGATCCAGTTGCAATTCCGGAAGTCATCGAATCTTTCACAAAACTATTCAAAGAACTAAGGTACCTGCAATTTGAGAGAGATCTCAGAGCACAGAGTCTAAAAATCATCGGTGAGTTTCACGAAGTGCATTCCTCCGAGAGACATTTTCTTAGCTTCGCTCAGTCTTGTTTCGATTCGTTCAATCTCATCCCCCATGAAACGCTTAGGAAGATGCATTCACAGGATACCCAACTTTTTAGGAAGAGTTTTTATTCGGCAGCTTTCAGCGTGGCGATCGCCCTCAGTAATGACTATTTTCATTTCATGATGCTGAGAGATTTTTACAACATCTCACTTACGCTGGATTTAGGTCTCTGTGAAACCAATTATAGTTACTACGTTGCTCAAGCATGCAACCAAGAAAATAAATTACCCGGAAGCGGTCACTACTGGCTCGAGCAAGAGAAAGCTTCCAAGCAAGAGATTGATGTTTTCCTTGGTCATCCTAAGAAAAGTTACGAGTACTTAAAAAGATCAAATATCCTCGCATTCCCTGAATTGGCCGAAGCCGTTCTTTATCAGCATGAACTCTCAAACGGTAAAGGATTCCCGAAAGGTATTCCTCGGAGCTATGTCTCAGGATGGGAAGCAGTCATAATGATTGCAGACTCACTCGTTGAAATCTCCGATGATTTTCCCTTCGAAACAAGAGTCATCGATCACCTCCAGTACTTTCAGAGTAGTAAGCTTAAAGAACTCCCTGTCGGCAAGGTTTATTTCAAGCTCAAAGAAGCACTTAATTATTTTGAGAAATTGAAGGAGACTGAAATCGGATGACAGAGATGGAAAACACCACCATCATTCTTAATCTTGCGGGTGTCCTTTCTGAGGACTTGAGCAAGTACTTTGCCGCAAAAGGTATCAGGGTCGTAGGTTCCTTGGGTGAAGATGCTTTTCTTTCTTGGACCCACATCTTGGTTAAAGATTTAGATAACTTTGATGCCATCGGAGATGCTTACGGGACGCTAGAAAATAACATCAAGATAATTTCCCTTTCCCAGCCTCGGGACCTGAAGAATTTTATGATGAATAATGGAAAGCTTATCCTAGAGGAGTCTTGGCTCACGGGTGCCTTCGGGAGCTTTATTCTTGATAAATTCTTCCAGGAGTATGGAGGAGTGACTCTTTCAGATAGTTACCCAAAATTCCGCGAAAACGGTTCTTTCAATATTACCAATCCGTTCAATACGAGCGAGTACCTAGATCATCTCGTCTTCAACGCCTTCGAGAATGGGATGAGCGCTCTTTCGATCAAAACGTATTTCGATCATATTCTCATGTACCTTACTTCACTCAAGAACAAAGGCAGAGTCAGCTTCCCGATTGAAGTTACTTACGGAACTTTCAGCGATGTGTACGGTCTTCAGATGCACTTTTACACGGAGAATTTGCAGATAGCAGATGTGACAAACTCACTGACTTCAAGCATCACGAAAACCCCTGAAGAGTACCTCCTCTACGTTTCGCTTAATTCATCTGACTTCTTCGATTTTACTTACCTTCCGGAAGTTAAAAAAGTCGTCATCACTGGTCTCTGGACCAAAGATGAAAAAGTGAAGTCAGAAAACAAAGGGATGATGTTCACGCACTCTGTCGCTTCCTCTAGTCGGCAGACAACAACGCCAGTTACCTCTGCACCATTTGTTTTAAATGAAGGCGAAATTGATGATCTTTCTGATTTTGTTTCCACGGGGGGAGAATTGGATGTCATCATCATTCCTGCCGCAATTGAAAAAGAAGAATTCGCGACGACGGTGAAAGGTTCTGCTCCCGAAGAAAAATTCGCGACTACGGTGAAAGGTTCTCCCCCCGAAGAAGAATTCGCCACGACGGTGAAAGGTTCTCAAGAAGAGCAAAATAATTTAACAACAAAAGTTTCTGGGACCAGAGAAGACAAGGATAATTTCAAAGTCACTCTCTCGAGCAGTAAGGAAGAGAAAAAAGGCAATATGACCGTTAGATCCCTCGGGACTACGGAGTCAAAGGGCCCAGGTATGTTTGATTTCTCCAGTAAGGGTGCTATAAAGGATGTGACTACGGATACAGCTTCTCTTAAGAAAACAGTTCCTCTCTTCAATGTGAGTGGACCATCGAATCGTGAAAAAGAGCTCGAGAAAAAACTTTCTGAAATCGTTACTCAGAACGATCAATTGAGGTCAAAGCTTATGACCATATCGTCTGAACTGAAAGTTCAAAGAGAGACACAGTCAAAGCTTAACAAGGTTAAAGAAGAAGCTTCTAAGATAACTGTCAGCGAAAATGAACCAACTAAGCTTGACCAGATCCTCAGGCAAGGGGCGAATAAGGTTCCCACTGAAAGAGAAGCTAAGATGGCGGAGGAGTTCCGACAGATGGAGAAAATGTCGCGCAAGATTCAACTCGAAGCGAATCAAAAAGAAATGCAATTTGGAAATGAAATTGAAAAGCTTCAGCGATTGACAGCGCTGAAAGAAACGATGGTTGAAAAGACTCGCGAAACTTATGTCAAGGCGCTCGAAAAGAAAGATCAAGAAATAGCGGTGATGCAGTTACGTCTAGATCAGGCGAATAAGCATTTGATTATTAGCGGGGCTCATTCGCAAGAGAATCAGATTGTCGAGCTCGAAAAACAAGCGCTCAACCAGAGCAAGATGATCGAAGTCTATAAAACTAAGATTACGCAAATGTCCCAAATGATGGAAGATAAGAAGGGTACTGAGACCTCAAAAGAAGAAACGAGAAAACTTCAATACATTAATGAACAGATGAAAATGCAAGTAGAAACGACGAAAAAAGAAAATGCTAAGTTAACTGAAAGATTAGCCGTCGACGTGTCCCAGCTCATGGAATTGAAGCAGGAAAAATTGAAGCTGAGCGATGCTCTGAAAAAAGCTGAACAGACTGCAAGACTTAGTCAGACATCTCCTAGTCCTCAGCAAGGAGAGAAGGAAGAAAAACGTCTCCAAGGCAAAGTCCAGCTTCTAGAAACCTATCTCAAGGAATCGAACTCTCGGGTAAAAGATCTTGAATTGAAACTCATCAACTGCCGTGAACCGGAACTCAGTGGTTGCGGAAGATGGTCAGAGTAAGATCAAAATCAATCATCTCGAAAACTCGGTGAAGAAGCTAAGCCAGGATATGGTGGAAAGCCGGAATCAGCTCGCCGAATTGAAAAAAGAAGCAAACAAGCTCCGCCAGGAGAAGACAGCACTTGAAAACACGCTCGATAAGACGAAAAAAGACCTTGAAAAATCAGAGAAAAAAGCCGCGACGCCGGGCAAGAAGTCAGCATAATCCCTTGCCAAATTTGGCGCAGAAATCCATAATTTCATTTCTCGATATCGATGCCCGGTTGGTGGAATTGGTAGACACGATAGGCTTAGAACCTATTGCGCGAGCGTGGGGGTTCGAGTCCCTCACCGGGCACCAAGTTTTGAAAGAAATGGTATTGAGATGTATAAAAGCCAGGACCTCGCGCTCCTGGCTTTTTTTTGGCCCACTTTCAAAAATATTGATCTAAGAAGCATCGAATGTTAACCGAATCAATTCGCTTTTAAGTCAGGATTTTTTACGAGAATCTTCTCCGCTACTTCTAATCAACCCTTTTAAACCAAATTCCGTATTCTTTTTTCCAAAGATTGAAGTAATTTCTTGCAGGATCATCAGACTTTATATCTAAAGAAAGATCTGCATGGGATGTGTCTACCTCTTGGAGAATCTCATATCCTAAACTTTTAAACCAATCGATCTGCATTAATTTAGGTATGGCGAGATTAACTGGAACGCATTTATGATCAGATTGTCGCATTCCTGGTCCATTTACATCTTCTGGTAAAAAACCGAACTCATCACCAAAAGTTTCAATAAAGACGTATTCAGGTTTAAGTCTTGCGATTCCCTCCGTAATCCAAAGCACATGAGGGGTATGATAGAGAAATCCAGAACAAATAATCACTTCAAATTGCTTAGGGGCAAATTCATAAAGTTTTAAATGAATATCAGCATCGTGGACCGTAAATAAATCTTTATCAATATCTTCAGAAAACTTTGGTCCTCTTAAGACATTTATCGCACTAGGGTTTAACTCTACAACATGCAGTTCTTTCGGGGGTAAATTCAAAAAGTTTCGCCTAAACCAACCATCATAAGGCGCAATTTCTAAAATCGTTTTATTTACTAAGAGTTCTTCAAAAGGTTTAAAAAGAAAATTCCACCTCAAGTCCATAATGGCTTCGTTGCTAGTTAAATTTTCCAATAGTTTGACTCCTGTAAAAGTTAAAGCTGAGTGAATAAATTATACTCAGCCTCGCAACATTTTCAAGCGAAGGAGACGCTATCAGAACTGAGTTGAAGGCCCTTACTGAAAAATTCTCGATTCAAAGCTTGTTGAAATATTCAACTAGCTTCTTTGCAAAAAGTTGATTGAGTGCTCCTGTTGGGTGCCTATCACCAGGGATCTGAAAGGTGGAACGATCTCCATCGATGTCTAGCCTAACTGAATTTATTCCACGCTTACCAAGACACTCATCAAGCCATGGTTCAGGTTCGACAAGGGGATGATACATGAAAATAAAGCTTCCAGCAGGACTCAGTTTTTTCCAAGAAGCCTCTGTCGCTTTAACAAGATCGCAAAAATAGTTTTTCTCGTATGAAGTAACCCGGGGAATATAACGATCTTGGCTTATCGAATCGGGTAAATGTTTAGCTTGTTCAAGAGCTTTTTTACGAATCCATGACATATTATCAGAAATGGAGCCAGCGAAGATCATTTCGTCTTTTTTATTTTTTTTGAAAAATGGGTTCTCAAGTGTCCATGTTGATGGCCATGTTCCAGCAATACGAGAAATATGAGTGGGAATATAAATATAGACAAGATGGCGTGGAGGAAGTGGAAGCTGCGAAGAGAAGTCCTCTTGAAGCGTTAGCCGTGCTAGTGTGTTGTTGATAGATCCGCCACTAACGCCATAGTTGATGGCAAATAAGGAAGACCCCTCCAAATTGAAGTAATGGTGAAGCGTTTCGTGATCAGGAATTCCATCTCCATAGACAAATGAGCAGCCCGCTAATAAAACCGATGACGATTGTTTAGCACTGGGATTGATAAGACTAAGACGTCGGCCGTGATTATCATTGGTATAGGTCGTGTTGAAAATAATCTTACTTTTTGTGCGTTTGATTGAATGAATTTTAGAAGAATGCCTAGGAATTTGTCCGAGTTTTGGAATCGTGATGCCACGAGAAGGGCTTTCCCACTGAAAAAGGTCATCACCCATTTTCTGTGCGCCTGAAACTTCATGGAATGTTTTAGAGTTGAGATCAGAGAACTGAACCGCCTCGGGGGTTACCTGAAAGTCATCGAGTGCTCGAGATTGCCAAGGAAATGATATGAGGACTAGAGCAATAAAGTTATACAGCAAGGGATGCTTCTTTTAGAAGATGGTGTAGATGAAGGGGGCGTAGGGATTGGTAGGACCAATAAGAAGAAATACCCCGAATATGAGAAAAATTAAAACTAAGGGTATGAACCACAACTTTTTTCTTTCTTTAAAATATTTCCAAAGTTGGTTTATCATAAGTAAAAACCTAAGGGCTCCCGTTTGTCACCATCAAAGTCAATATTATACCTCATACAAATTGCCTTACCTTTTATCTTACTGGGGATTTTAAAAAATCGAATCTTTTTTTTTCCAGTCGCACTTATTCTTTGTGTACTCCCCTTCGCAGTAACAAGAAGCTTGTTGATCAACTACTGGCAACGCCTGGGTATTGCTCTATCCTCTATTGTCTCCCCCATAGTTCTCTCGCTCATTTATTATGTGG
>CANETG010000092.1 GCA_947440875.1 Bacteriovoracaceae bacterium | reverse complement strand
TGCGAATTGTTCCTGTATATTTATCTGTGCGGATGGTTCTTCGCGGTAACCTAAAATATCTCTCGTCGTAGTGAGTTTTCTGAAAGCGTCCACAAGCCTGGGATTCTCTCCGGTAATTCTTACGCCGTGTATGTCAGCATCTGCCTGACCTGGAGGTGAAGCTGCGATCACACGCTGTAACTCGGGAAGCCCCGGCAGAGTTGTTGTTTTACAGGGAGCTTTTGAAATCTGTTCGGAACTCGCACTATTCCACGAAACGTAACGGTGAAGTTGTTCCAGCTCAGAAGGAATTGTTTCCAGACGATGGTCTTCGCATTCTTCCTTGGCGATCGCCACGATTGAGAAAAGAAGAATGATGAAAAAAATACCTTTCATTTTTTTTTCTGTGTACCTTTGAAGGCTTTCTTATGTTCCACGCGGATTTTCGCATTTTCATAGCGACGGATTTCATCTTCACTTTCAGGGGTGAGACCCGGCACTTCCACCGGACGACCGAGATCATCAAGAGCGACGAAAGTGAGATAGGCGCGAGTCGTCCCCCTGCTTTCGCCCGTGTAGGGATTTTCTGAGGTCACTTTCACACCAACAATCATCGACGTTCGACCCACGTAATTCATTGAGGCCTGAATCAGTACGTGATAGCCCACTTTGATCGGGGCCAGAAAATCAATATCATCAATGTGAGCAGTCACCACTGGTTTTCCGCAGTGACGGGCGGCCACCATGGCGGCCGCAATATCGATCCAGCTCATGACCGTTCCACCGAAAACGGTATTCAGTGCGTTCGTATTATTAGGCATGACCATCTCGCGCATTTCGACGGAAGACTCAGACGGGGTTTTTGCATTCTTTTTCATGAGGTCCTCTAGTCGTTGCAGTACAAGTGGTGATTCCAGCGGAAACCTTGAGTAAACGGAATGTGCCCAGTCGTCACAGTTGTGCCCGCGCTTGAGTTTTGTCCGGCGTCTCTCGTGGAATCAAGAATATTATAGATCCGACTCGATACATTTGTCAGAGGTCCTTGCGGTTCAGGTTCAAATCTTCCGAAGGCACCACCCTGGCGAACTTTTCCAGACGAGCAGTAAGCGCGTCCGAGTTCAGTGATTTTAAGATTCACTGCTGCGGTGAGATTCGGTTCTCCCGTCTGTGAGTTAAAATCCGCTTCAAGAAGACCGCCGCCTGGCTGATCCGTTCCTTGACCTTCATTCGACACATAACGATTAAAGTAAACCATGAGGTCAGTTCGCGCTGGAAGTTTACAGGTCACCGATGTTGTACCTGTTGAAGTACCGAACCCAGAACAGCATTTCGCAGCAGCTGTGGCCGTTTTTCCAAGGGGAGTACAGCACTTGAAATCATTCGGTGAGAACACCGGTTCATTTAAAAGTGCTTTGTGATTCAAATAAATATTGGTTCCATCACTAAATGATAAGTTAAAAGTTCCTGCTTCGAGAGTTGACTTATTCGTCACTCCCGAAAGAATATCGAAGATTCCTGAGACAAGAACATTTGAGTTGTCGTTACAATAAATCGGCTCAAGTGGAACCTGCGGAATACCGGAGAGTTCAAGCTTCCCAAACTTTTTCAGATAGAAAGAGTTTGATCCGGGTTTTGTTCTGGCAATTTCGGCGGTATTAAAACCGGCGGCACTTGCAGTGAAGTTGACACCAACAGTGCGGCCAGCGAATGCACCCGTCTGAAGAGCGGAACTTGCAGAAACAACAAGCACTCTTGCCGCATCGTCATACAGATAACAACAACCAGCTGCGCACCCAAGAGCAGCTCCATCATTCAATGGATCGAGCGAAGCAATAGCTCCTGTACTTCCGGTCACACATGAAACATCGGCCCCACTATCGGGATCCATCGCGATACTTCCCAACATTGTGACAAGAGCTGTGTCGGGGATATAACTTGGAATTTTCAGCGAAATATTTCTTCTGCCACCAGTGGTACTATAATTAATAACCGTCAAAGAGTTACTGTCAGCAGAATTGGGACTGAAGTAGTGATCAAGGTTGGCAGCGCCAAAAGTCGGGACTCGTGTACTTACGTTTACGTTGATGAAACCATCCGAAACAGGAGAAGAGACGGTGAGTGAATCAAGGAAGGAATACATGGCACAGGCACCAGTCGTGTTGGTTCCATCCTTACAATAAAAACCTTCATCGATATCAACGAGAGCTTGCGGATCTGCCACAGGGTATTCTGAGAGCGCTTTACTTGGGAGTAAAACTTCCGTTGGACGCGTGAGCATCACGGAGCGTGAATTGAGACAACGGAACTCTGTCACATCAAGCGAGACGCGATCAGTTTTAGTCCAGTCATTGGTGCCATCAGAGAATTTTCTCATCCAACCACCGCCGCAACAGCTCTCTGAATTTCCTTCTGTCAGTGTCTTCCACTGATTCGGAGTAAACACGTTGCCGCCGAATGGATCTGCTTCCACAACACCACTGACAGCTCTGTCTTGGTACGAAGAAAGAAGGGGTCGTGAGGCCCCACCGAGGCCTTCGACGGTTGCTAAACGAGAGTACCGTTTGGGATCGTTCGGGAGTGTTATTCCGGTGATTGTATCAAGTGACATTTTAAGACCAATCGAAGCCGGATCGTAGGATCCTTCTGTCACTGCTGTGGGGATGTAATTGGTGTAGGTCGTGAAGTCTTTGCCCACTTCGCGGCAGCAACGATTCTTTGCCATGTCGTAGGCTTTGTACGCAGCAGTGTCACCAAAAATTGGTTCCGCTGCACTCTGACCACAGACCATGAATTCAGTGTAGTAATTTTTTTCGGCCTGGTTACCAAAATAGGAAAGACTGAAGACTTCTGTTTGTTCGGCGTGGAATTTATTAGGAGAACAATCGAGATCTGTCTGACAAACTTGTCCCGGACGGCGCAGACAAGCATCGCGCACGAGTGTTTTTTCAATCACTGTCGTGGTGGGAAGTGTTTTTCCTTCAAAAGAGCGGAAGGGAGAAAAACCGACCATCGTATCAGCGTTACTTGAGAGAGTGACGTTGTTAAATAAACTCTGAAGCCCGCAGACATTCTGCGCGCGAGCTCGTTGAAAATGATCGGCCGCGACTGTGGCAGTCGCAAACATCTCATAATTTCCGTCAGTACCGATGACCGGGCACGAGGCCTGACGATAAGACGTATAGAGAGTGGAGTTACAGCTTGCGATTTGGCTAATGTAATCAGTCCTCCGAGAAGCATCAGAAAACTGATGCTGTGTCAGTGGATTAGAAAGTGTGACCTGATTAATTGTTTCTGGGAGCGCTTTTCCTGGACGACAAATTCCGGCCTGCACAGCCGCTGTCGAGTGGTTGTGAGCGAGATTTTCTCTCAAAGTACTCGTAATGCCGCTCGTAAGATTGGTTGTATCAGATGACGACAGATACGAGAGTGGTCGTCCGAGAACGTTGGCATCTCTACCAAAAAGATGATTCCGAGAAAGAGGAATTTCTTCGAGTTGAGCACCATAGCGGGCAATTTTCCCATTAAATAGTCCGGTGCTTGCGGCATTTGCGCAGAAGAAGTTGGGAGCGCAAGTGAGGACTTTTTTGCGGTTAAGATCTGAGATCGTTGCCGAATTCACGACACAGGGAGCACCCGCACCACGATACACACAACGTTTTGTGGAGGTTGAAGGAAAACCTTTTTTCGCAAGGATCTGATCAATTGTTGTCGCCGTCGATGTCACCGGATTACCGTTTGAATCGTACGTGGTGGCCGCAATTCCGGAGTTCTCTTTCTCATTGGCATCAGCAGCGAATTCAGGCCATTGAGTCTTGATGTCTTTGACATCGGCGCACATGTATTCCCAACCAAGTTTTGTCACACAATCGGTGTCGGTAGAGCATTGATGGAACGACTGACAAGTTCCGCCGAGATTCTGATTAACATCTGTGTTATGAAATTGCGGATCATAGTCAAATGATGATGCTTTAGTCGTTCCGTTATACGCTTCGACGTTCACTTCATGAATGGAAGGAGAAGCAAGATCTGCGAAGGGGGCATTGATGGCGAGGAATAATTTCGATGTCGTTGCTCTGACAATTCGACCACGTCCGATAGCAAACCAAGAAACCCCATCGAATGATCCGATGAGTGCACCTTTATTAAATCCGAACCAGTCTCTTTGGTAGCCATTGGCGTAGAGAGCTGCTTGCGTCTCCAATCGGTTTGACCGTTGGGCCTTCGCCGTTCCTTTTGCGGAGTGAGAGAACGGAATCATCGTTGGGGGGAGCCAGCAAGCACGACCAAAAATCGTGTCTTCATAATTCCCACTGTTATTGTAATTTCCGAATCCATCGCGTTCGGTATTGTGTCCCAATCCCTGAAGCCCTGTTCCATCAGCACTAAAAGGATGAGCAGATAAAGAAGGGAACCAGGAGTCTTTGCCGCAAGTCGGACAAGGCGTGTAGGTGCCTGAAACTGTCGAGAGTAGGTAGACTTCGTCGAGTGCGACGGTGATCACTTTCGCGGGTAGTGCTTGATCGAGAGTCACTGACATCTGACCCAGAATTGCGTTCATGCTAAAATTTGATTGAGAAGGAAGAATCTTCGCATCATCAAGATACTTAAACTCACTGCCTTCTTGAACGACTGAACCCGAAAGCGCTTTCTCGACTCCTGCAGTATCAAAAAAACGGTGAGGAGCAGATCTTGAACTCACCGAAACTCTCGCCTGAATGGGAGTACTGCCGTCGTCAATTGCTTGGACGGTACAACGGATTTCATTCGGCTCAGTTCCGTTTAAAGACACTGCTTCGTAGTCAAAAGGCGCGCACTCATTGACAGATAATTCGATAGAAGACTTATTGCAATTGCAAGTTTCGTACATCCGTTTGACGACAGATTTATAATAGTAATATTCATTAATGTCAGCGGGTGACGTGAGACAATCCGCAGCTGGATCATAAATCTTTGTGAGAAGTTCAGACTGAAAAGGTACTGCCGAAGACTGCGACTTCAGATTCTGGATACAGGCATAGTCTTTTTTCTTTTTCTCGAACGCCTCATCGTATCCAGTTCCGCCCGTGGTGCTTCCAGTTGTTGTTCCCGTGCTATTCCCGCAGATATAATAGAGTTGCGGGTAGCGAAGGTAGGCCAGTGGGTTTTCCTCTTTTTCAGCTTCCGCCGTCGCAAAAAGATTCGGGTACTGAGAGACGCCGGCAGATTTTATCCCACCATCGTTCACGCATTGATTATCGAGGCAGCAATCAAATCCCCTGGCCTGGCAAGTGGAATTGTTACAACTATTGTTGTTCTCACTGGTCGTGTTGTTAGGATCAATTCTTAAAACCATCGACGTAAAATTCAGATTTGCCGCTGGGACTTCTCTCAGCGTGAGTTCTTTTTTGAAGAGGCGAACCTTCATGGAAGTCAGTGTGCTCGTGCAAGTCGCGCACACTGAGCCGGCGGCAAAGAATGTGGCCGGTGAGACTTGCGCCGTAAAGGTTCCCGATGTGTCCGGAGAAAATAAAGTCCCCGTGCAACTCGAAAGTGAATTCGTACTGTCGGGAAAATCTACGCGGTAAACACGCACAGTTTTTTTCTGAATAAAATCATAGAAAGAAACAGGAATAACTCTTGATCTCAGATCGTAATTAATCCCACCAATTTGGAACGTACTCACCAGGCAGTAAGTGACATCAGTGAAATTTGTTAAGTCAGAAAGGTAATCCTGAACTTTGGTCCCGATGATGTTGGCGGTATTTAAATTTGAGGCATTCACCGTAATGCTTTGAGAAGTTGTTCCAAGATAATTAAATGAGAGTGAGGTGACTATCGGAGGGGGAGTCGTTGTTCCGCCAGAGGTTGATCCAGAAGTCGTGTCACCGGATTCATCCGAGACTTTACTGTTCGACACCTGACCTTCAGGCATACACGATATGAGTAATAGAAGCAGTAACAGATACCTAACGTCCATGTTTCGGTGATCTCCTCATCCTTATTTTCGGAGTTCTCGCGTCTTAGCTTTATCCTACAATAGGATGGGAAATTCCTGCCCAAGGGGGAGTAACGAGCTGATTCTCTATGAGAGACCCAGTGAGGGAGTCAGGATCTTGCCATCTTTATTTGTAGCTTCCGAAGTTGGAGAAGTACGCGCTCGAGTTTCCGGTGCTGGAATACCCCGCTTGGACATAGGGGGAAATGAGAGGAAACGCGGTGTAGGGAGCTGCACCGAGAGTAGGAGTGTAGATCCCGTATCCCCCGTAAAATCTCGCATTAAAGAGAATCTGATCTGAAGTTGATAGCCTACTAGAGCCGAGGTAGGGATTGTAGTTAGTCGGATACGGATTAAACGACTGAGAGGGATTATACATCTGGGAACGATTCTGAAGCTGTCCCACAATTCCCCAGCCGATGTTCGATAGTCCTTCTGTGAAAGCTTCGCGGGATGGGTCGCGTGCGTCTCTGACTTCAACAGAAGATGAATCGGGAATTGGTAGTGCTGGTCTATCGGTGACATTCGCAATGGCCGGTGGGGGAGCGACAAACTCACAGATTTTCTCTTCATCAGGAAGTGATTCCTCGCATAGGGAAGTGATATCAATCGAGGACGATGGATTTTGGATAGACAGAGACATTCCCAGCAGATCAGAGTGAAGGGTGGTTACCTGACGGGCAATGGTGACGCGTTCATCAATGCAATCAACGTTTGAATTGACGATGTTGTCTGGACTGACACATCTCATGTCCTGAAACTTTTTCAACGCAAAATCAGTCATGCGTGAAATACGTTCTTTCTTGGCCTGAATTTTTTTCTTTAGTTCATTGAGAATCTTTGCCTGGTCAATTTTTAAATAAAGGTCCTCTGTCGCGAAATCCACGCACTCAGCATCGTTAAACGTATAACCAAAATTAGCACGAGTCAGTGCCGATTGATTTTCTCGAAGCCCGTTATCAAGGCAGCCAGGAACCTTTTTTAGTTTTTCGTGATACGCAAAAGAACTATCAAACGAAGAAGAGATATTCCCAATGAGTGTTCTCGCGTTCGCCGCAGAATCAGGAATACTTTGCTGCATCGATTTAATTATATCCCAGCAGGATTTTGCTTTCTGAAAATCAGTTGTGGTTTGATGACAAATTTCCTGCTGTTCCGCAGTCAAATTCACGGCCGATCTGGTTTCTTTCAGAACCCAAGAGAGCTTACTTCCCAGCTCCGACATTTGGCGGTTTTTCAGTTCTTCGGCGAGGACTTTTGTGCCGTCGACTTTCATAGCGATACTCATGTCACCGATGCGATTCGAAAGATTATTTAAAATCGGAAGGGAGTCTTGATTTTGAAAAGAAGGGAGACTACTGATTGAGTTTAGTTCCGCTCTGGATAAACCGAGTCTTCCGTCCGCAATTTTTCCCATGGCCCCACTGACTTGATTATACATCGTACGGAAGTGAGAGGGTGAATCGCCAACTTGGATCGCAAGGGCATTTTTCCAACTGTCGATCTGACTTTGATCGAGTGTCGCACTCTCGATGAGAGTGTTGAGTTCAACCACAGCATCAGGATCAATATTAAAACCTGGGTCACAGATATTAGGAAGATTTGATTCTTCCGACGCTGACGCTCTTCCCCGGCAGAGATTATTGATTGTTGTTCTGAGCGCTGATGGATTATTTCTTTGTCCGATGGGAAGAGCTTTAAGGGCGCTAATTAGCGGAGTTTCACCACTCGTGAAAAGAATTCCCTCAAGGAGTCTTGCGGTGATGAGACCTTTCCGAAAATCTTTTGCAGCTCTCTGGGCTCGAGTGAGACTCTGAGACCCGGTCTCTTCTTTTTTTCGAACAATTTCTTCTTTCATCTTTTCAAAGCCGGCCAGCAAAGCGATTTCACTTTCAAGCTGGTTGATTTTATTTTCGAGAGTATGAAGGCTGTCACAACCTGATTCTCTGATCACGCTGGTGATGAGTGCTTCATTCCGGTTCTCGGTCAAATCCGTAAGCGTTTCAGCGGCGCAGTTCTCATTGGTGGAATACTGAATGGTATTAAACCGACGATTGATAAAATCCCCGAGATCCGAGCAATTCATGGGAGTCGCATTCGCGACCGGAGAAAGAACCAGAAGTGAGATGAGAAGGCGTTTCATAGTCAGCCTTTCGGAAGATTGAGTCGAAAAGTTGAGCAAATTCGATGCAGTGGCCTAACCGTGGCCCGAACTCATGAATACTTCATCGTAATTGATGGATTTCTGACTCGTTCCGAGGCTTAAGAAGTAATCCTCTGAGATGTTCATGATACCGGTGAGTTCCTGGCAGGAAAAGATCTGAGACCGGAAGGCAGCGGAGTGGGGAAAGCCGGCCGCAAACCACACTACAAGCTTTCTCAGTTGAACGAGAACGGTTCTTTCTTCAGTAAAAGTTTCTGAGCAGTACTGATGAAGTCTCTGCACCACTTCCCAATAATCTTTTCCCAGAAAAATAGATTTTTTTCGTGAGGCATATTCGGGATCAAGACTTTCGAGAAAGATAAACGGATTGCGAAGAGCTCCTCGGGCAATCATCAGGGCGTCACATCCTGAACTTTTCATCCTTTCCGAGACACCAAACGGATGATGAAGGTCTCCGTTTCCGATGAGCGGAAGTTTTTTTGTTTCATTTAAATTTTCAATAAAGTCCCAGTCCGCAAAACCCGTGTACTGTTGAGTCCTGGTTCGTCCGTGAATGGCGACCCATTCAATGCCTGAGTTGTGAGCGATGTTTAAAATCTCTGAAGCGTTCCGAGAATTGGCGTCCCAACCCGTTCTGATTTTAATAGAGAGAGGAATTTTCATTCTCTTCCTCATGCCTTCAAAAAGTGGTGCCAGAGCTTCGACTTCTTTCATGAGAGCAGAGCCGCCACCTTTGGTAACAACTTTTGCGACCGGACAACCCATGTTGATATCTAAAAATTTAGCCCCATAACTTTCCGCCACCTCTGCCGCTTTTGCCATCGATTCAGGATCTTCACCAAAAAGTTGAATCCCGACATTTTTTTCCAGCGGATGAATTTTGAGCATCTCGAGCGTGCGTGCGTTTCCGTAATTAATTCCGTGGCAAGAAATAAGTTCGGAAACGGTTCCACCAGCTCCGAGATCTTCCATGAGTAAGCGGTAGGGGATATTACAAATACCGGCCATCGGAGCGAGGAGAAGTTTAGAATCAAATGAAATTTGGCCCAGCTTAATTTTCTGCGCTTTTCCGCGGAAAAGCCTAATCTTTTCTAAGAGCTCTGGACTAAAAGGACGTGGTTCTTTCATAGGCAAGAGTTTTAAGCCGTCGAATAGTCCTTGTAAACAACACCCATCCCTTACTAAAATCTTTTCATGCGTTTAGTAGTATTCGA
>CANETG010000091.1 GCA_947440875.1 Bacteriovoracaceae bacterium | reverse complement strand
TTCTGATTTTTTTAGTCCAATCCATTCTTCGACATCATCCGGAATGGAAAAATTATCCTCTTGGCCCACACAACCTCCAGGGCAAAACCTACCCTCTCAAGCATCTTATCACTTCCTAGTAAGATAGGAGTGAGAAAAGGAGATCTGTTGATGCGAAAAATTGTTGAGGCCCCCGGATTAGACCAGTTGATTGAAGCAGGAAGTTCCGGATACTTCCCCTTATTTTACCAGGATTGGATTCTTGAATCGTTCGCTGACAAAGCAACCGTTCAAAAGATTTCTTTTTCACGTGCGGCTGAAACCGTTCACCGGATGTACAAGCAGATGGAGCGTCACAGTTCTATCGAAAGAAAGAAAACTGCGATCCAAGCATTGAAAAACGAAGACCGCACCGATTTCATTTTGTCATTCATGAAGATGGTGGAATATCGCACGCTAGATAAATTGAGGGAGCTCCACTGAAAAAATTGGGTCTCCTCTTCACTTCTTTTTTAGTATCGGGATCTGCATTTGCGGAGTACCGGGCCTATCAGTATCTTGTGAAGTCGTCAGATCCCTACGCCACCTCGACTAAATCGGACGCGCGCTACATTGTGTCCTCTCTTAATCCCCAAAACTATAAAAGCTTCCACGGTGGCCAACTTGTGACGGTTGATCTTCTGCGCACCTGGATTTGTCCAGGCTACACTGGTCGTGGAACTGCTCCTTGTGACCATCCTTACGATAAGGAGACGCCATGACTAAAATTGCTCGGAATATGGATGTGGTGCACCAGAAGTTAATTGAAACGCTGAATCGCAAGCACGAGCGCGAAATCAAACGGATGAATGAAGTTCATTCGGAAAATACTTCTCAGATTCGGAAGGGACAAGCACTCGATCTCGTGATGATTCAGGATCAAAACGAACGTCAAGTCGCAGAAGAGAATGAAAAGAAAGAACGGGTTCTTTCCCAGATGCAAGGGAATCTCGACAATTCTAAAAAAATGACTGACAAACAACTCAAAGAACTCTCTGAATTTAAGCAAAAAGAAGTCAACGACCTTCAGGTTAAAAATTCTGTGGATAGGGAGCGGATCTCAAGCGAGCACACAGAGACACTTGAATCCATGAACGATCGCTTTAAACAAACATCAAAGAAACTAGGCCTCGAAGGACAAGAGAGAATCACCGCGCTGACTCAACAGCAGAGGGATCTGTTGTCAGACAGAAAAGACTTCGGTCAAAGGAAAATTGATCAGCAGCACATAGAGCATCGGACTCGCTTCCAAAAAGACGGTGAGAAATATACCAAGATCAAAAATGATCAAGACGACTTATTCAAAAAAGAGCGAATGACCACGCACAATAGGCACCAGTCTGATATCGTGAAGATGAATGAGCTGCACTCCAAAGAATTGGGAAAGCAAGATCAGCTCAAACGTGGGGATCTTAAAGATCAGGAACTTTTCTTCGAGTAACGATACGCCCAGACCTACAACCGACACAATGAGCACTTTAAAGTTCTCGATCAAACGCAAGATAAAGCAATTAAAAGTCTCAAAGAAGAGTTGGCAAAAGAGGTTGAGTTTAAGAACAACCGAGCTGAGGATAAATTCTTTGAGTTCGTCGAATTAAAACCCATCATTGAGCAAACCGAAACGGGAATCAAAATTAAAGTGAAAATCCCCGATCACTCGAAGCAGGACCTTCAGCTCAATTTGAACGGGAAAGAGGCGGTAGTGAATTTCAATCGCCGCTACATTGATAATAAAAAAGATGATTTCGGAAACGTCAGTCGGATCAGTAAAATTGAAACTCTCTCATCGCGGCTTCAGACTGGGATCCACCTCGATCCGAAATCGGTTAAGGCAAGCTATCAAGACGGCGTCATGACTTACGAAATCAAAAAAGCCTAGTAAGGCCCAAACTAATCATTGGAGACGTAGAATTCCGAGAAATTGAGTTTGGTAATTTGGATAAGATCTTGGGTCACTTCTCTGACTTCAGCGCGCGGCGGTCCCTTAGTGCAGAACCGATGAAGAGACTTCAAAGCTTCAAGATCTCCCTGGGCAATCACCTCGACAGATCCGTCCGCAAGGTTCTTAACCTGGCCCACAAGGGGAAGCTTTTCTTGAATCACAAAGTCGGCAACGGAGTAGCGAAAACCTACTCTTTGAACCTTCCCTTTTATGATCAGTGTCATCTGTAACATGAGCTTATTCTAAACTGAGTTGAGTTTCATTATCAAGACTAACTGATACAATACCGCTATGAGGCGTCCTAAGCTAGTCCATTTCACCGGCATTCAGTCTGATGATTATATTTTCATCCGCGCCTCTATGACTTATTCTTCTCACGGAAAATTCGCGGTTCTCGAGGAACTCGAAGAAAATCTTAAGGTCATCGTTCCCACCAAACCCATCCAAAGTTTGGGTCTTCTGTCTTCCAACGAATTTCGCCTGAAGGTGATCGGTCTCACGGAAGATGATCATGAAACGGCGGTCAGGAGTTTTGATTCGGACAGCTTCGGAAATTTTAATTTTAAGTTTGCTCAGCCTGAAAATAAAAGTGTCGTGAAGTTAAGACTCTACGAAACGAGATCGCACCCGGGCCTTGATCTTTTGATTGGATCCTTCATTCCCACTAAAATCTTGAAGCCCAAGAAACTAATCATCATGGATTTTGATAAGACTCTGGTCGACACTCGCTACTCGACGATGAAAGAGCTATTCACATCGCTGAGAAACCCCATCCATTACTTTCCACCGGTCGCCAGCTCCATCGAACTCATCCAGGACTACATTGGGAAAGGCTATCAGCCCTTTGTTGTTTCCGCCTCGCCTCACTTTTATGAGAACGCGATCCGGGACTGGCTTTATCAACGTCAAATCTTTACGGGGAACATATTCCTTAAAGACTACCGGAGTATCTTTTCATTTTTTGAGGGTGACCTTTCGACCAAAGATCTTCGCTCCCAAGGATTTTATAAGCTCAACAACATCGTCAATATCTTACTCATGACGGGAATTCCGGATGATTTAATCCTTGTGGGCGACGGGTTTGAATCTGACACCCTAATCTACCTCACTCTGGCGGCAGTTCTCGTCGGACGCTACGATCCGTGGACCATTTGGAATAATATTAAAAAAGAAGAATCGTTTAAACTCACCAACCAGCAGCACTTCCGCTTTTTGTCGAAGTTTTATCAACTGAAGAACATGAGTGACGTTCACCCCCCAGGTAAGATAAAAATATACATACGGACCAAAAGCGGTATGAAAGAAAAACTCGAGAATCGTGTCTTTCAGCTCGACTTTGCCAACCAACTTCACAATCTGGTAACCTACTATGAAGGCTAAGATCGTCCCCTTAGTCGGGGACATTAAAGAAAACGCGTACCAGCTCGGGATGAGCGAGAAGTCTGCTTTCCTTGCACTCGAAGAGAGGGTTTCGCGTCTGCTTTCAAAAAATTTTCTTCTCCGTCAGGGTCAAGATATTTTAAACCGCGCACGCTCGAGGCTTGCCAAAGAAAGGCCCACTCCGTTTACAAAATTAGTTGATGCGTACTGTGAAGGTCTAGGCATTGAGCCTTCCCGTTACCACGCGTTCCTTTCACTCTTTGAGTACGCTGCTCATTACGGACAAACCTGGCCCGAGCTCAAAGCTATTTTACCAGGATGCACGAGTTACTTTCACCTCGAAGAAAAAGAAATCAGTCACACTCGTTTAATTGATTTTCCGCTGACCGGAATCCTTGATCACGCTCCCGTCCTTTATCTTTGGCAGGGTGAAGGCCGCCCGACGCTCATGAATTATTCGACCCCGGGTCTGGCCCCCATTTTTTTCCATGCCGTCCATGCCTCCGGTGTCAGCGTCGCCATTCATCACAAGCCAGGTACCCTTTTTTACCGTGAGGGAGAAAGTATTTTCCAGATGGTTTATGATTCGATGATCGAAGCAAGGTCAGCGGGCGACATCAAAAAAGAGCTGAAGAAAAGAGAGTCTATTTCTAAGTGGGGAATTCTGACTATCGATCGCGACGGAAAAGTTGAAGTGGCAGATGTCGAAGGTCCGACTCAGAAATGGGAAAGCTTTAGCTTAAGAGACACGACTCCGATTCTTTTCACGAATCTTCCGCTCCAAAAAGAAACCGAAACCGGAGTGCCCTACTTACGATTCACTGAGTCCCGTGAAAAGTGGGTCCGCCAAAAAATGAAGACCACCTCAAGTAAACACATTCTTGATCTCCTCACGGACGTAGAAGACCAGAAAGAGAAAAACTGGCTTCATCCGGCGGCGACTCTTTCTACAACTGGTGCAATCCATATCAATCTCACCACCGGATACGTAGATCTTAAAACTGGTGAGGGCGCACTCACGATCTCAGATCCCATCCTTCGATTTTCTCTCGCCGATCCGAACGAAAAAAAGATCTTAAAAAAAGAAAGCACCCACTCTGCTTTTGAACTGGCCTGGAAGCGCGCCTCATTGGCACAGGCACGCTTCGATGACGGAAAATATGACCTTGCCTACCATGAGCTCCAAATGGCAATTGCGCTTATGCCGATGAAACGCTGGAAAGATATTTTCGCGTTCTACCTGTGCCTTTGGGATTTTCGTTTTGTTTCTCACGCTCGCGAACTCGCTGACGTTTATAAGCGCTTACTGGCCCTTGACCTTCACGAAAACTTGAAGGATCAAGGACTCCTTCTTCGCATGCGCCTTGAGAAAAAGTTGAATCTCTCTCCCACCGTTGACGCTCGAGAATTGCCACTCCACCTGCAAGAAGTTTTTCGCGAAGAAAAATTGGCACTCGGACCAGTGTTTGCGACGTGGATGAATTTTCTTTACCCGCGGATGGAAATCCTCGACGTTCTTGCTCCTCACACGAAAGGATAATTGATGGGTCTGCTGTATGTGTTTCCAGTTTCCGAAGAAGAGGCCGATTTCGTCGTGAAGAAAGATGATCAGCTCATCCTCAAGACTTACGGTCTTCCGTATATTTTTTGGATCTATGCTCTTTGTACTGTTCTCGTTGTTCTATTCATGTTCCTCGCCATCAGAGAACCAATTTTAAAACTTATTTCCCTAGGCGACGAGACAGACGTCCTTCTGGGTTACTCACTTCTGACCACTGTGGGTCTAGTTCCCGTCTTTATTTTTGCTTTCTTTTTTTATGAAAAAAGAATCACGAAAAAGAAAAACGATCTTGGCCTTGAGTACAGAATATTTGGACTTAAATTTTTCTCGGAAAGATTCGTCCTCGAAAAAGAAGAGCAACTCGTGATTACAAATTTCATCGACTCTCCCAATGTCGCAAGAATGAGAAATTCCCCTGAGTCAGTTGCCTTTCAAAACCGAGGATATTTCACGCTGCAGTTGTGCACGGATGCTGGAAAAAAAATTCTCATCGATCGGCACAATCGAAAGATTGATCTCGAAAAGCTAAAAGAACTCATCGTTAATAACTAGAGTTTGTAAGTGATTCCCAATCCGAGTCGAGTTCCGATGAATGAGGGATTAATTCGAATATCGGGGCGACCCAAAGTCGTTCCCACGTTTGCCGGATCCGGAAGATCGAATCCGAAGAGCTTCGTGTAATGAAAACCTCCGAAGACCTCAAATCCAAGTTTTTCTCCGAAGATCCAGTTCGCGTTTATTCCTGTACCGGTAGACAGACCGTAACCGTTGACTCGAGTTTTTGTTCCCAAGGAGTAAGTCGCAAACGGAACGCCTAGAACTTGATTCTGCCAGCGTAAAACGAAGACTCTCCCTGAGTAGATACGGTACGAAATCTCAGGGCCAATTTCCACCATCCGGAAAGACTCAATATTTTCTTTTCCTTCTGAATAGCCAAAAACAAAACCGAGATCCCACTGCGGGCCTGTTTGAGTGATACCTTTGACTTGAAAACCATTCCAAACAAATGCGTCTTTGTCTCTGAGCTCGTCGATTGAACGATCAAGGCTCACCTGAGAGGGAAAAGTAAATGCGTTGATGCCGTAGTGAGCTTGCCTTTTACTCTTGGCCGCTTTAAGGAATCTTTCTGCCACGAGGCGATTGGTGTCTAGAGTATCAATCTCAGTACTCACATCCGTCACCGCAATATAGGCAATTTTTCCAGAGACGATGATCGGATAGAGCCTGGCTTTGTTGCGCGGAATCTCCCCGATCGTAACTTTTCTTCCGCGAACAACATACCCGACAGGAGCAGTCATCGTTCTATCAGCGTAGATCACAGCTTTGTCAGCGATGACGATGGCCTCTTGAGCTGCCCACACTTTGGGGTAAAAAGTAAAGAATCCAAAAACGATTAGTATTTTGACTAATGATGAAAGTCTTTGAATTCGTTTCTCTATCCCTAGCATTAATCTATTCCTGACTGCACTGGTTTGAAACGCTGGTAAAATAAGAGCTATTAGAATGAGTCTAACCTGAGCAATAAAAAAAGAGGAGTAAAAAGGCCTCTTAATTTCTTTTTCACACTTCCGAATAGATGAAAGTAATGGTCTTTCCTAAGGATTGGAATATGAACACTCTCTCAAAACTCCCACTTGTCATACTCGCTCTCACAATGGGTGCTTGTAACGAAAAAGTTTCTCCGGAGCTTCAAGGTGCTGCATCCTCCACGACGACTGGTGGGACTGCAATTGTCCCACCGGACACATTCTACTTCCGAATGACGAATGCTTCGGACACCTTGCTCAATTTCAAGATGCACAAATCCGGAACGGGAAACGCCAACGCCAAATGTGAAATCACCAATACGATTGGCCTCTCAAATGACCTTTACCGTGCAGATCCTACGACGTATGACATATCTTGTTTCATGGAAGCAGATGAGCTAGCTCTTCACTTCAATGGCTTCGCTTTCAATATCGAAGCCTCTTCGAATACTTGTGAGTATATTGGATACGCTCCATTTTCTTTCTATGACAATCTTCCTGGAAGTTCTACCGGTACATACGAGCTTCTGAACTGCGAAGGAACTGCGGACACCACTTTACTTCAAACGAATCCAACATTCGCGACTAGAACGTGTGACACGTACAGATCCACCCAGGCCGGGGCCGTTGCGTTCAATTCAGAAGATGTCGAAGCCGCCGATCTGTGCCGCTTTGATTATTCGGCCAACGGCGGGGCCAATTGTGATGTCGGAGATGTAACACTCATTAACAGAGTGATCACGAGGGCCCCTGGCCCTGATTTACTTCCTAACACTGCAGATGATATTCCCACAATTGTCACGACCTCTACGGTGTCGAAATGCGGTGGAAAAATTACGAGCTGTATCCAAGGTCCGATTAAAGATGAAAGCACACTTTCAAAAAGTACTTCCGGCATAGTCGTCTCGAAGACTACTGCCAATACACCATTAGAGCTGAAGAAGACGTACTCAGCACTTATCGGGAAGTACAGTTCCAATCGCCGCTACGTAAACTTTAGACGTGATCTGGCTTCATTTGATATCGAGTACGGAAATAGCAACAAGCCACTTTCGACTGCGTATCTGAGTTCTTTTGGAGATCCGGTCTACAGCAAAAGTTATGACCCCGAGCTCATGATGAGCTATGCGAACAATAAAAGAGTGGATGGCACGACTCTTATCCCCTCGATCTCAGTTCCAAGTCTTGAGGACTCTCAGTTCAACGCTCAACCTTATGCAGCGGAACCTTTCCTTGGTCTTAATGGCCTAAAGACGAATCCGCAGTATATTGCTTACTGCCTGGACGGCGCCTTCGACGTGAAAGCACGAATCAAAATGGTCGTCAGAGACTGGGATAGAATTTTGCCAACCTCTGCCACCAGCACTTATTTCGAAAGAATTTCCGACATCGATCTTCTTCCGCCTATTGCCCGCCAGGATGTTCCTTATACGGATGAAGTGACCGGAGATCCAGATAGCTGGAATGCGTTTAACGACATCTATGATTGGGATGATACTGTGGACATGGAAAGAGACGACGCTGGAGCACCGTTTGATCCAAGTATTACCATCTGGAGACCATTTCCAACGGCAGGCTTTCCAGACGGCTTTTTTAATCCTTCCTACTTCCCTCAAGACACTCTCACAGCAGAGTAAAAATAAAAAGGCCCGCAAAAGCGGGCCTTTTTTATTGGTGAATGATCGTGAGATCTATTTCTCCATGTAGTTTTTCATTTTGTAATGCTTACTCATCCAAACAAAGATAAGAGCAAAGACTGCCATAAGAGCAGCGAAGAACCAGAAGTATCCAGCAGACGCGACTGGAAAGATACTCTCACCAGCAGCGGCGACGTAGGCAGTAATCAGGTTACCAAAAAATACTGTGAGGAGCCAAAGTGACATCACAGTAGACTTCATCGCGCGTGGTGACTGAGTGTAAGCAAACTCAAGACCAGTGATGGAGATCATCACTTCCGCCATGGTCATGACAAGATAAGGCCAGAACTGCCACATCACGTTCATGTCAGATCCGTTATCCATCGCCATTTGAATCAGCGCCACGATCGCAAAAGCAGCGGCGGCAACAAACATCCCCCAAGTCATGCGGCGAATAGGAGTTGTCTTGAGACCCATCTTATCGAAGAACGGATAAATCCCCATTGAGAACAGAGGAATGAGACCCATGACCATGATCGGGTTCCACGCAGAAATTTGAGACGCTTCGAACTTAATCCCCATGAAAACAAGATTCATCTTGCTCGCCTGAATCACCCAAGAAGATCCGTGTTGATCAAAGAGTGCCCAGAAAACAGAAATCGCAGAGAAGAGTTTGGCGATATCGAGAACTGCTTTGGCGCCGTCGACGTGCTCCTGGCTGTGACCGTCAGCCATCGCTGCGTCCATGAAGGTCTGACCAGCTTTACGATTTTTCTGATTTTTAAAAGCAGAAGAAACGATGTTGATGAAACCGTGTCCGTCAGACTTCGTCGGGGGAACGTGAACGAACTTATGGCGACCCATCCAGAAGATGAATGTGGCAACAAGCATTAGGACACCCGGAATACCGAAGGCAACACTCGGTCCGTAAGCCTTGAGCGTCCACGGAGTGATGAGTGTTGAAAAGAACGAGCCGAAGTTAATCATGAAATAAAAAATTTCATAAACTTTCTTCAGAAGGTGTTGTTGATTGGCCTTAAACTGGTCACCGACGTGAGCAGATACGCATGGTTTAATACCACCCGATCCGACAGCAATAAGACCAAGTCCTGCGTAGAGACCCATTTCAGTTTCCCAGATCGAGAGAACTGCGTGACCGAGACAGTAAACGAGAGAAAGATAAAGAATCGTTCTGTACTTACCAAGAATCCGATCAGAGATGAAAGCTCCTGCAACCGGAAGAAGATAACAAGCAGCCGAGAAAAGATGGTACGTCGATGTCGCTTGAGCT
>CANETG010000090.1 GCA_947440875.1 Bacteriovoracaceae bacterium | reverse complement strand
TGAGATTTTTCATCATAAGGATTCCCTCGTATGAGTCCTCCATGGACCCATACTTTCTCTTCGGCTGGCCAAATTAAAAATGAAGTTCACTTATTTCATGTTCTTAATGTGGCGCAAAAACTGTTTAGATTTTGCAAAGTAAGAGGATTTTGGATGACGAGTAGGGTTTATTAGGAGAATTTATGTCAGGTATTAGTGAGATTAATAAGTAGGTCGTTTTTGAAATATTTCAGTTCGATTCTCGTTTCTTTCTTTCTTATTTCCTCCGCTTTTGGAGTGGAAGTTTATTTCAATCATAACCCAAGGTCTCAATACACGGATCCTTATCGGGGGATTAACCGCCGTGGGGATAATCTTGAAGCCGTCATAATTCAAAAAATTCAAACCGCAAAAAAATCTATTTATCTCGCTGTTCAGGAAATGCGTCTTCCTTCGGTGGCCCTTCTTCTCGTGGAGAAAAAAAAGCTGGGCCTCGATGTGCGTGTGATCTTAGAAAAAGATTATAACTTTGATGTCCTCCACCAACTTGTCGGAGGAGCTGAGGAGGAAGCCGAGGGGACAGATAACCGAGACCTCCGCGCGTTCGTTGATGTGAACAGAAATGCCAAGCTTGAGATTTCGGAACTTGAATCGCGCGACGCCGTTTATATTCTGAATAAAGGCAAAGTTCCGGTGATTGATGACAGCTTTGGGCCATCGATGGGTTCTGCTCTCATGCACCACAAGTTCGTGATCATCGATGGCAAAACGATCATCATGAGTACGGCGAACTTCACTCTCAGCTGTATCCACGGCGACTACAGTACACCTTCTTCGGTCGGAAATCCCAATTCCCTGATCGTCGCTGATTCCACCGAGATGGCGGCCTACTTCAATGAAGAATTCATGCTGATGTGGGGAAATGGAAAGCAGGGAGCGTTTGGGCTCAACAAGAGATTGAGAGCACCGAAAACTTTCTCGGTAGCTGGTTCAAAAATCACCGTCCAATTTTCTCCTGCTTCAAAATCTGTTCCCTACGAGCAGACAACCAACGGTCTGATCATCCAGTACATGAAAAAAGCTCAGCGCTCATTTAAGGCAGCTCTTTTTGTTTTCTCTGAGCAGAAACTCGTTGATGCTCTGGAAGAGCGCCACAACGCGGGTGTTGAAATTGGGACGATCATTGAAGCGCGCTTTGCCTTCCGGGATTATTCAGAGCTGCTTGATATGCTCGGGCTGGAAATGCTGGGACTCAATTGCAAACCAGAGCTCGGCAACAAACCTTGGAAAAACCCTATTCGTGAAGGCGCCATGGCAACTCTTCCAGGTGGGGATAAGCTTCATCACAAATATGCAGTGATTGATGGGAAGTACGTTTTAGTTGGTTCACATAATTGGTCGGACTCTGCCAACAGCGCCAATGATGAGACAATGCTTTTCATCGAAAACACTTCAATTTCAGACCGCTTTACGCAGGAATATAACCGTGTTCTTTCTGGTGCCACAATTGGAGTCACAGCGAAGGCCGAAGCTGATATTCAAAAACGCCTAGACAGTTGTGGCCGAAAGGGACTTCTCTAACCCTTTCTTTGCCTTTTTTCCCTAACATTCGCTATACTTAAGCTCTGAAATCCATTGGAAGGAGTTTCCCTTGAGCCGCGAACGTTCTAAAGGCATTGTCGGGATTTTTATCCTCGTCACTGTCCTCTTTTTCATCTTTATTGTTTTTGCCTTTTACACCGTTTCCCAACTTCGAGAATCGACTTCGATGGGAGAGAGTCTTCTTGATTCTTCCAAGAATGCCGCCATCGCCGTAATCCCGATCGAAAATGAGATCATGGATTCGAAAAGAGTTGTGGAGATGCTTCTGACTGCGGAAGAGGATAAGGATATTAAAGCGATCCTTCTTCGGATCGATTCTCCCGGCGGAGCGGTTGCTCCGACTCAGGAAATTTACGAAGAAGTCAGACGGATCAATAAGATTAAGCCTGTCTATTCAAGCTTCGGTTCAGTCGCTGCCTCTGGCGGCTACTACATCGGTGCCGGAACACGAAAAATTTATGCTAACGCCGGAACACTCACGGGTTCCATCGGAGTGATCATGCAGATGGCGGATCTCTCGGAACTTTTCAAATTTGCGAAGTTTAAGCAGGAGACCATCAAGGCCGGTCGTTACAAAGACATCGGTAATCCTGGCCGTCCGATGACCGATGAAGAGCGTGAGTTCCTCACGAAACTTCTCGCAGGGACGCACCAGCAGTTTAAAGATGACATCGTCGCCGTTCGTGGCAGACGACTGAAAGTTGATATCAATGAGCTCGCTCAAGGACAGATTTTCCACGGAACTGAAGCCAAGGAAATGGGTCTCGTCGATGAAATCGCGGGCCTCTGGCAAGCAGGGCGGATGATTCACAAAGACCTGAAGCTCAAAGGTAAATTCGCTCTTCGCTACATGAAGCCACAGAGAAAAAGATTTTCTCTCACGGATCTGATGCAAGAAACGGAAGACACACTTTCTACGATTCGTGGAAAACTCGAGACGAAGTCTCAGCCTTCGTATTTGTTTCAATTAGGAAAGTAATGGATTACGCCTTTCTCTTAGACTGGGGAAAAAACAATGCCCTGACACTCGTGGCAGTCGGGATCACTGTGGTCCTTATCTATCACTACGTGATTGAAAGAGATAAAGGTGTCAAACTCTCAAAGAAATACCGGAATTCAATTTTTGAAGCTCAGTCTCGGATCTTCCTCAATGCGACTCAATACTTAATTGAGGGAAATAAAGATCTTGCGATCAAGGAATTTCTAAACGCGGTGGATATTAACCGCGAAACGATTGATACATATTTCGCTCTGGGTGGTCTTTTTCGTTCCAACGGCGAGATTGAAAAAGCGATTTCCATTCACCGCTCTCTCATCGCACGCGAAAGTATTTCGGAAAGTACCCGTCTTCAAGCGCTGAAAGAACTCGCCCTTGATTTTGATAAAGGTGGCTTCATTGATAAAGCGATAGAAACCTACAAAGATGTGCTGAAAATTAATCGGGACCAGCAGGATGTGATTCAGTCACTTTGTCGAATCTACGAGGACATTGAAGATTGGGATCAGGCCTACAACTACCGCATCATGCTTTCAAAGGTCGGGCAGGAAAATCAATCGGAAACGATTTCTCACATCCTCGTTCAAAAAGCTCGCGCGCTCTTCGAAGCGGGACAGTTCAAGGCCTGCGCCGAAGAACTCGAAGATGCTTTTCGTTTTTCTCCGTCCGTTTCGGCGAAGATTCTTCGTCTTAGACTTTTCCTCGTTTTGGGTCAGATGGAAAACGGCAGGGGACTTCTTCTTGAACTTTTGAAAGAGCACCCGATGTATGCCACTTTCATTTTCGGTTCGATGGAAAGCTTCAACACAAAACTCCCGAATCACGATGATTACAAAACAAGACTCGAAGAACTGAAGGCCTACTTTCTAACTCTCATGGATGGCGATCTCATGAGCTCGCCCTCAGTCGTCCTTTCAAAAATTCGCCTCTTAAAAGATCAGCATCGTACCAATGATGCTTTTGAACTTCTTGATCACTGGATGAAAAATCACGGTCACAGTGATGTCCTCCGAGTTGAGTACATCAAAATCTTAATTGAAGTAGATAAAGTGAACGAAGCTCTTGCTCAGACGAAGAGTCTTCTCAATAACCTTCACTCTTCTCTCACCAGACATTTTTGTTCACAATGCGGATACAATTCAGATGAAATTTTCTGGCGCTGTCCTCAGTGCCACAACTGGGAAACGATCCAGTTTCGGTGGAAGGTTTAATATGAATTTCTTTTTTTTCCTGCTTTTCACCTCGCTGGGGTTCGCGGAAACGACGGCCACGGATGAGCGCGTTGTCGGGGTCTTTTACATGAATCCGCTCCTTGGACATGTTCATCAATCCGCCGTGAAAGAGTCCGCGAGTCTCACCACTATTCAGTGTGCTCATCCGGTGAAAGTGATTGAGACTTCGCGGGTTAAGACGGATCTTCTTTGGGCGTATGTAGAGGTCGCGGATCATCGTGGTTTTATTTTAAAAGATTATCTCTCTGAAAAGCGACCGGATTGTTTTCAGGCACGGTATCCAAAGTTTTATGATTCATTAAATTTGGATCTCGCAGAACTCTATTATTGGGGACGACTTTATGATCACTATGTTCAAGGTCTCACTCGCGTCCATTAGCCTGGTCTTGGCAGCTGCTGCTTGGTCGGCGCCCCAAAAACTTCAGGAAGAAAAAGAGCTCGAGTTAGTTAATTTTAAGAGTGTCAAGAAGGTCCTTCAGCAGGACGGTCTTTCACAGTCTGTGAAACTCAAAGAAAAAAAAGTCGATGCGATGAAAAAAGAGCGATCCGTTGTGGAGGAGTCTCGTTATACGTATCCGACGCAGGATGAAATGTGGGGTTTCATCTCCGAATACTGGCTGGTCAAAAATGCTCAGCTCCTCCAATGGGATTTTCAAAAGCCGGATTATGGTCTCGAAAAATCTTTTGCCACCATCCTCGAAGGGATGGGTTTTTATCAAAAGAAATTTAAAATCCTTTTACTCAATAACCCAACGCTGGTGAGAGCGGCTCTTCCGGGCAACGAAGGGGAAGTGATTCTCCTTGTCTCAGTGCCGTTCATTCGCTCGCTTGATCTCAGTAAACTTGAAATTTCTCTCCTTCTCCTGGAAGACTTTTTTCGCTTAGAGCTGGGCTATTTTAAAAAAGCTGTTGAGACGGAAAAATTGAGAACACTTTCTGGAACAAGTTTTCTCGGAGCAAAACCTGACCAGTCGATGATCCAAGAAGTGCTTAAAAAATATGACCAGCAAATAAATGAGACTGGATTTACTTTCCAGCAGCAATTTGAAACGACAAAAAAGATGGATAACTTTCTTAAGTCAAATCCCGAGCTGTGGAATTCTTATTTTCGTCTCCTCGGGAAAATTGATCGGATGGTGAAGAGTAATCATCAGTACAAAGATTACGTGAGACTTTATCCATCGCCGGAGATGCAGGTGAAATGGCTCTCGCCGCCTGAGAAAGTTCTGTGAATCAAGGAAACCTTTTCAAAAACATCCGATACTACGGGGCCTATCAATTGCTCTATGTTGTGCTCGTTGTGATTCTGTGTTCGGTCGGTGCCTTTTTCCATTTCCTTCTTGATCACGAAATTTCCATCGTCGAAGCCTGGCTGCATAACAACAGTTGGGAAATTCTCATTGCTTCCAAGCTCATTTCTCTTTATTTACTTAATAAATGGTTTTCGATGCGGCTCTACCAACTGAAGTCGATCCGGGAACTCGTGAAAGAACTTGTGAGCAGGCCTAGTCCCGAGGCGATTGTCGTTCCAGTTTTCATGACTCTTGGATATCTCTCCATAGCCAAGGTCGCCTTGGTTCCCCAAAATTTGGGCTACTGGTATTACCACTTCGCTTCACTCATCGGTCTTTTTCTTTTTTTTGGCGTTGAGTTCGTGGTGATCGCTTACCTCGATGATGTCCTCAATCAAAAAGAAAAACCGAACCGCCTTATCCTGGGACTCGCGTTCACGGGAATATTCGTCGCCGCCTACCGGATGAGTGTGCCGGATTATTACGGCCTTCTTCCTTTCGTGATTCTTTCTTTTTCATCGCTGCTTTATCTTTCCGGCAATTCATTTAATAGTTGGAGCAACGTCGTTTGTTTTCTTCTTCTGTTTGTTGCCCCTATGGGTGCAATCTTCGGACTCGATCCCGTGTGGGGCCATGATTTTTCTCCGGCCAGAGTGGAGTCAAAGCTTGGAGTTCCTTTTCTAGCTGCTATTTGGGTGATATCTTTTTCGTATTATAAATATAGACTGCGGCTGGTGGAATATGGCCGGAAGCTTTTTACTCTAAGGTGACATTCATGAATGGTGGATTGAACATTTGGCAGATTCTCTGGGAATCTGGCATCGTCGTTAAACTCGTTCTTTTGCTCCTTCTTATTGCCTCAGCGCTATCGTGGACGATCATTTGGCAGAAATGGCAGCAGTTGAAAACTGTGTCCGAGGCCAATCAAAGATTTCAGCTATTCTTTAAGGCGAATTCTTCGATCGCTGAGATCAACCGTGAAGCCACTGAGAATCACGCAAGTACGATAAGTCTCATGTACCGCAAGGGCTACGAAGAGCTGAATAAAGTTTCAGAGAAGCTTGCGGCTGCCGGAAAGGGGAACATTGCTCAGCATTTTTCCCAGCACGGTTTTCAGTCACTCGAAAGAGCACTCAAGTCTGGGTTCAATAACGCGAATGAAAAAATGGAATTCCGTGTGGCGACTCTTGCGAGCATCGGTGCCATCACTCCTTTCGTAGGTCTGTTCGGTACGGTCTGGGGAATCATCGATGCGTTTTCTGGACTCGCATCGGGCGGGGGAAGTATTGAAGCGGTGGCTCCCGGTATCGCGGAAGCACTCGTCGCGACAGCCGTGGGTCTAGCGGCGGCGATCCCTGCGGTTTGGTTTTATAATTATTTTAACAATCAAATCGTCCGAATAAATTCCCAGATGGAATCGTTCTCTCAGGAATTTCTCAACCTGATTGAGCGCTCAATCCTCATTAAGAAGGACTAAGAGCCATGGGCATGCAAATGGGGTCAGGAAAAAAAGGGCCTATGGCCGACATTAACGTGACTCCACTCGTGGATGTCATGCTCGTTCTTCTCGTCATCTTTATGGTGACGGCACCGATGCTTTTTTCCGGCATTGATCTCAAGCTCCCGAAGACACAAAAAGTGAATAACATTGGCCTTCGTCCAGAGCTCATTATTCTTTCCATCACAGACAGTGAGAAATTCTTTCTGGGGAAAGAAGCCGTTCAAAAAGAAGTGCTCATCGCGACGATCTTAAAGCAGTTCCAGACCAGTAAAACAGACGTCCTTTATCTGCGCGCGGACTACAATCTCAAATACGAAAAAGTCGCCAAGCTCATCGCCGCTCTCAAAAAAGCTGGGGTCAGTAATATTGCTCTTGTCACCGAAGTGGAGAAGGGCAAAGAGTGACCGACGTCGAGAGCAACTCCTCATTTACAAAGAAGTTTCTGATCTCATGTGTGGTCCACGTGTGCTTACTCGGGTTAGCTGCGACCGCGGGAAAATACATCGGGACGATCTGGAAAACAAATGACATCGAAATCATTCGTTCTTCCGTGAGAGTGGATGTGGTTGGGATGCCGAAGTTCACTATCCAAGAATTAAAAGAGATGGAAAAAAACGCAGTCGACCTTCCTAAAGAGCCCGAAGCCGTGAAATCTCCGGATAAAGTGGAAGCCAAGCCAGAAGAGTCTGAAGACGTGATCAAGAAAAATGATCTCGTCATTGAAGAAGCCGCCAAAGAAAAAAAGAAAAAAAATTTTCTCAGTTCACTTTCTAATTACGCGAAAAAAGATGTGAAAAAAGATACTAAGAAAGGTGCTAAAGACGGCAAGGCGAATGAGAACTTGAAAGCCCTAGCACTCGAAGGAAATAGAATTTCTCAGGGAACGGCCCTGACGGGCGACTACTCCGATCAAGAGAATTCTGAGTTCGGAGGATACGTGCAAACTCTTCCTGGGACAATCAGACCGTACTGGAAGCTCCCGTCCCATTTACTGAGCCGTGACTTGCGTTGTCGGATCAAAATTTATCTTAATGTGAACGGTTCACTCATGAAAACTGAACTCATGGAATCTTCGGGTGACCCGGAATTTGATGAGAGAGCGATCAGGGCCATCAAACAATCTAACTTTCCTAAACCATCAGAGTCGGTTGGTAAGAGACTTACCAACTCCGGCATTATCCTGGGATTCCCACTATGAAATTCATCTCCATTCTTATCGTTTTTTTCTCTCTCAGCTCGTTTGCTCAAGACGCAGTCATCGCCGTCGGAAAAGCGGAGCAGGACAAGGATAAACTAGTGATTGATGACCCAGAGATTCGATCTCTCTCGGCAGATCAAAAATCCCTCGCTTTAGAGCTGACTGAAATTCTTAAGAATAATTTTGCTTTCTATAAGCATAAGTTCGAGACGATTGATTATTTTGATAAAGGAAAAAGTAGCTACACCGTTCCCGATCTAGCGAAATGGAAAGGGCACGGACTCACGTACTTCATCACTTCAGAGATCGTCTCCAAAGGTCCGAGTCTCGAGGCACGTTACAAGGTGTATTCGGTTCTCACAGAGCGCGAAATTTTCTCGGCGAGCTTCAAAGTAAGTGCAGTTACGGTGAGAGCAAATGCCCACAATATCGCCGACAATATTTACCGCGCGATGACTGGGAAAGCGTCTATCTTCTCTGCGAAAATTGTTTTCGTTTCCGATCGTACGACAGTCAAGAAAACTGACATCATGAAAGAAATCTACGTCATGGATTTCGACGGCCGGCGAGTGGAAAAACTCACGAGCTTTAACTCGGTCGTAATTTCTCCGTCAGTGTCACCGGATAACACGCGGATCATGTTCTCACTCATTTCTGCCCACAAAGAAGTCTCCGCAAAACGCGTCCGCACGATTAAAAATAACGATCTCAAAATGTACGATCTCCGGACGAGAACAATCACGACCGTTTCTGCGAAGCCAGGAATAAACTCAGGCGCCATTTTTGCGGCCCGCGGAAACTCCATCTACCTCACACTTTCTGGTCACGGGAACGCCGACATTTTTGAAATGGATCTCAGTTCTGGTGTGACAAAAAAATTAACCACTCACTACGGTGACGACGTCGATCCCTCCGTCACTCGCGATGGAAATCTCATGACGTTTCTCTCGAACCGCCCTGGGCGGGCGCACATCTATACGATGGATCCTTCTTCAGCGGAAAAAGATGTGAAGCGAATTTCTTTCGTGGGTCAGTTCAACGCCACTCCACGCTTTTCTCCGGATGGAAAAGAGATCGTTTTCTCTTCGTGGGTGGATAGTGGATTTGATCTTTATCGGATCGATAGCACCGGAAACAATCTCTCTCGGCTCACGAAGAATTTCGGCTCTAATGAAGAGCCTGTCTTTTCACCAGACGGAGAGTTCATCGTATTCACATCTAAGCGCATGATTTCAAAAGAAAAAGCAGCTCAGGATGTCTACATTATGAACAGAGAGGGTGAAATCGTAGGTCAGTTAACCCAAAACTTTGGCCGCTGCTTCTCTCCACAATGGACTAACGTATTGAAATAACTTCAATTTTCGAAGATATTTTAAACACTGCAGCAAAATAGTCTTGTAAATTTTTCAGACAAATTGTAATATCTCCCTAGTGACGCACTGTGTAATTTTTAATCAGTTTAACTGAACATGTGTAAAGGAGATCTTATGAAAACTGCTTCTATCCACAACGAACTGGCGACTCTTTCAACAACACTTCTTTCGAACTTAGATGAAGTTGTCTTTTTCTCGCAACTCTCTGGATTCAT
>CANETG010000089.1 GCA_947440875.1 Bacteriovoracaceae bacterium | reverse complement strand
CCGGCATCACTTGAAGTGGTAAGGGAAGCTCTCTGGTCTCCCTGTCTTCGACTTCAGTCTCGTCACGCCCCACTTCCCACAATTGCCATTGTCGTTCCCATTTTTCCTCACCCCAGCGATATTTCTGCTGGTGAATATTTCGGTGCGAGGGAGTGCGAATAGCGAGGCCAATCAAGGGAGTATTCCCGTCCCATTCAATGTCCACCATGCCGTAGTTAAGACCAAAATAAGTCGTCGAATATTTTCTGCCAAGGTACCACCACACGCGGCGGTCAATCACGTGAGTCATCCCGCTGGAAAGAAATTCGAGCTGACCGTAGCTCCGAAAAATACTTGCAAAATGTTTATCTCCAGTGAGAAACACAACACCTTGCGGTTTGTGATCGTCTAAGATTTTTAACAGACGTTTTACTTCTGACGGCCAGTGCCACCATTCTTCTGAGTAGGGGAGGAGGGGAGAGAAGATTGAAAGTCCAGTCATGATGAAATGAACTTGGGCGGTTGAATTTTTAAGCTCATTTTCGAGCCAATCCCATTGTTTATTTCCAAGGACGGGAGCAGTCCTTTCAAGATTTTTAAAGTAGCGTCCATCGAGGAGAAGAACTTTTACTTTTTTTCCTTCTTCACCAAATTCATAAGAAGTGTAGACTCCCTGCTGCGTTCTCCTCGGGGAATGTTCCGGCTCATCTAAAAAATCGAGGAGAAATTTCTGATTTCTCTCTTTGAAAGAATTTCTTCCGTCGGAATCATTACTTGCGTAATCGTGATCATCCCAAATTCCGATCACTGGCGTTTGTTTAATAAATGCTTGATAGGCCGGTTTTCTTTTTTGCTTTTCGTATGAGCCCTTGATGTCATAGTTTCTTTCCCAATCCGCGTAGATGATATCTCCACCCCATATCCACAGATCGGGTTTGGTGATCATGAGATCTTTCCAGAGAGGCTGTGCTTCATTTTGATTGTTGCAAGAACCGAAGGCAATCCGCTTAAGATTGGTCGTCTTCAAAGCTTCAAGTCTTTCGAAATTGGTCTGTGCGAAGAGGCCGGTCGAAAGAAAGAAGAGTAACGCAAATCCATTTTGCATAAACACCTCCATGGCAAGATCATGCTGACACGGGGACTACGGATTATCGAGAGAACATTGGTTCATAGATTATTAAGCGGATGTCAGGTTCTCTTCGGCAGTGAGTGAACTCCCCAATGATGAAATCATAATGAGCAGCATCGCAAACCATTGGGGCATCGTTAAATGTTCATTTAAAAAGAGTAAACCCGCAAAGGCAGCAAGGGCCGGCTCTAGACTCATGAGGACACCGAATGTTTTAGTAGGAATTCTTTTTAACGAAATCATCTCCAGAGTGTAGGGCAGTGCACTTGAAAGAATCGCCACACCAACGCCAAATGGAACGAGCTCCCAAGAAAAAAGTTTTTCTGCTGATGTGAAAAGTCCTGCGGGAACCACAAAGAGTGCAGCAAACGTCATCCCCCATGTCGCAGCGAGAGTTCCTGGAATATCTTTTCCTGCCTTCTTGCCGTAGAGAATGTACCCCGCCCAAAAAGCACCTGCCACGAGGGCGAGAATCACTCCGACGATGTCCAGCGACTCTGACCCTTGAAAACTCGGAAGAATAAGAAAGATCCCAAGGCCCGCTAAAATCGCCCAAAGATAATCCACTTTTTTCCGCGAGGAAAAGATCGCGACGGCAAGTGGTCCCGTGAACTCGAGTGAAACCGCAAGACCCAGTGGAATTCTTTCAAGCGCGTAGTAAAAAGATAAATTCATCAGACCCAGACAAGCTCCGTACACGAGGAGCTTTTTCATCTGATCTTTCGTGAGAGTTTTTTTCCATGGACGAAAAATAATCCAAAGAATGATCGTGGCAAAAAATAACCGAAGGGCGGACGTTCCCGCGGGCCCCACGAGAGGGAAAATCTGTTTGGCGACAGTCGCACCTCCTTGAATGGAGGCCATGGCAATGATGAGGAAGAGAATCGCTTTGAGCATCCTTAAATCATAGGCCGACAAGAGAACGAGGTAAAGTTTTCACGGGCGCAGGATGGCACTGGTTCTAATTGGCCACTCAGCAACTCTAGAAAAAGACTCAAATTCTCTCGGGCGAGCTTCTTGCAAATCCCATCATTGGAAATCAATAAGGAGTGCCAATATGGTCTTCAAACAATCTGTTCTTTTAATTCTTTTCTTCGCCTGCGTGATTTATCCGCTGGGCTTTAACTAACGATTGATCGGGCCTCACCCCTAGGTCCGTTTCATGTATTTTTTTCGCAAGAACCCCGCTGGATGGCGGGGGTTCTTATATGGTCAGGAAGCGACGAAGTCGACGTTCACCAGACCAGTGTGTCCTCTAATTTTTTTATCCGCTCTTCCATCAAACGACAGGCCTCAATGATTTGAGTCTGTGAAATGTCAGCGGGAACCGCGAAGGGTTCACCGTAACGAAGCTTGATCCGTGAAAAGGGTTTCGGAAGTTTAAACTTATCCCAAGAATTGAATTCCCAATACTTTTGAGCGTAGGCCCCACCGGGAAGAATCATCGCCCCGGTCTGCTGAGCGATGATAACGATGCCGGGCTTACAAGTATGGCGAGGACCCTTCGGGCCATCGAGAGTGATGCCCCCTCGTCCGCCTTCATTCATATTGCTGATGTAGGTTTCAATGGCTTCTTTGCCGCCTTTTTCTTTTCCCCTTTTCCGAGAGGAGCCGCGTACGGGAATGAATCCCAATTTTCGGCAAATAAAAGCAGCGTATTCCCCGTCTTTACTTCTTGAGGCCATCGCCATGTAGGGGAAGGAGCCGGAGTGAATAGAAAGGAAGGCAATCATCTGTTCATGCCAGCAGCCGATGACGACGGCGCGCTTAGGATGATGAGTGAGGGCCTTTTCTAATTGCTCTTGGTCCTCGCGCTCGAAGCGGTAGGTGGATACAAGGGCCTTGATGAAAACCCATGCGATGTTTTGGAGTATTGAATGAATCATGATGGAAACAAACAGGGCCCACTAAGTGGGCCCCATTAAACCGTTATGCCCCACCCTCGGAGCGAGATTTTTCGTAATAAGTGAAAGCAGCTTTGAGATACTCGCGGTTCATGCGAGCGATGTGCTCGATGGAAATTCCTTTCGGACAAGTAGCTTCGCATTCCGCGTGGTTCGTACAGTTCCCAAAACCATTCACATCGTGAGTATGAACCATGTTGAGGGATCGGCGTGGAGACTCTGGCTGACCTTGAGGAAGGAGTGCCAATTGAGAGATTTTCGCTCCCATGAAAAGCATTCCGGAACCATTCGGACAAGAAGCGACACAAGCACCGCAGCCGATACAAGCGGCTGCGTCCATGGCTTCATCTGCAACAGGTTTTGGAATCAGGATTGCGTTTCCGTCTTGAGCGTTCCCAGTGTTGGCGGTAATAAATCCACCCGCCATCATGACCTTATCAATTCCTTTCCGGTCAACGACGAGATCTTTCACGAGGGGGAAAGCCTTCGCGCGGAATGGCTCGATGATAATCGTATCGCCGTCTTTATAAAGTCTCATGTGCACTTGGCAGGTCGTGGTGTTTTTATAACCACCGTGCGCTTTCCCGTTAATCATCATCGAGCACATCCCGCAAATTCCTTCGCGGCAATCGTGATCGAAGGCAATCGGGTCTTCACCTTTCTTCACGAGCTGATCGTTTAAGACGTCAATCATTTCGAGGAAGGACATATCTGGCGAGACATGCTCCGCCCGGTAATCAACAAGTTTACCTTCGGCCGCACCGTTGGGTTGGCGCCAGATTTTAAGATTCAGTGTCATATCATTATTTGATGACATAAATTTCTCTCCTTACTTATACGAACGAGTAGCGAGTTTAAGATTCTCATACACCAGCTCTTCCTTGTGACGGATCGGGCTTGAGTTCGTACCGGTGAATTCCCACACCGCCGCGTGAGCGTACTGCTCATCATCTCGTTTGGCTTCGTTATCTTCAGTTTGGTATTCTTCGCGGAAGTGTCCGCCGCAAGACTCTTTTCTTTCCAGAGCATCGAGGGCCATGAGCTCGCCGAGTTCTAAGAAGTCAGCAACTCTCTGAGCTTTATGGAGCTCGAGGTTCATATTCGTCGTATCTCCTGGAACATTAATATCCGTCCAGAATTCTTCACGGAGTTTTCTGATTCCGTCGATCGCTTTCTTAAGCCCTGGTTCGTTGCGGCTCATGCCGACGTAATCCCACATGAAGTGACCGAGAGCTTTATGGAATTCATCTGCCGTGCGCTTACCTTTGACTTTAAGGATTTTGTCCGTCTGGAGACGAACCGCTTGCTCAGCATCTTTGAAGGCATTGTCCTCAACGGTCACTTTCTCAAGTGGCGTTGAAGCGAGGTAATTTCCGATCGTGTACGGAATGACAAAATATCCATCAGCAAGACCTTGCATCAGTGCCGAAGCCCCAAGGCGGTTGGCCCCGTGATCAGAGAAGTTCGCTTCACCGAGAACGTGGAGTCCTGGAATAGTTGATTGAAGATTGTAATCCACCCAGAGGCCACCCATCGTGTAGTGAACAGCCGGATAAATCATCATTGGAGTTTTGTAAGGATTATCTCCCACGATTCTTTCGTACATTTCAAAAAGATTTCCGTATTTACCGGCAATGACTTCGCGGCCATCGCGCTGAATGGCGTCGCGGAAATCTAAGTAAACCGCTTGTTTCGTGGGCCCCACACCATGACCGTCATCACAACGGAACTTCGCCTGGCGAGAGGAAACATCTCGGGGAGCGAGGTTCCCAAACGATGGGTAAATGCGCTCGAGATAGTAATCGCGCTCTTCTTCCGGAATTTCTTCCGGCTTTCTGTTGTCGTTTTTTTTCTTCGATACCCAAACGCGACCATCGTTACGTAAGGACTCAGACATGAGGGTCAGTTTTGATTGATAGTCACCGTGAACGGGAATACAAGTTGGGTGAATCTGCGTGAAACACGGATTCGCAAACGCAGCACCTTTTTTATAACATCTCCACGAAGCCGATGCGTTCGAGTGCTTGGCGTTCGTTGAAAGAAAGAATACGTTTCCGTATCCACCGGTCGCGAGAATGACTGCATCGGCCGCGTATCTTTCGAGCTCACCAGTGATGAGGTTCTTAACAATAATTCCGCGCGCTTTTCCGTTCACTATCACCAGGTCCATCATCTCACGACGATTGAACATTGTGATTTTTCCTTTCGAAACCATCTTCATCATTCCGGAGTAGGCACCGAGGAGAAGCTGCTGACCTGTTTGTCCGCGGGCGTAAAATGTCCGTGAGACTTGTGATCCACCGAAGGAGCGGTTATCGAGGTATCCGCCGTACTCGCGCGCGAAAGGAACACCTTGAGAAACCATTTGGTCGATGATGTTGTTGGAAACTTGAGCGAGACGATAAACGTTTGCCTCACGCGAACGATAATCTCCGCCTTTGATGGTGTCGTAGAAGAGTCTCTTCACGGAGTCACCATCGTTGGGATAATTTTTTGCTCCGTTGATCCCACCCTGGGCGGCGATCGAGTGAGCGCGGCGAGGTGAATCCTGGATACAAAAAGACAGAACGTTGTATCCGAGCTCAGCTAGACTGGCAGCTGCAGATCCACCCGCAAGACCCGTTCCAACGACGATAACAGTGTACTTTCTTTTATTCGAAGGATTGATGACCTTCATCTCAAACTTATGCTTATCCCATTTTCCTTCAATCGGTCCGGCAGGAACTTTTGAATCTAGATTAATAGTCATATTAAACTCCCTTCAGGAAGCAGTAGATAGCGAGGGTAGAGAACCCTCCTCCTACAGCAACAGCGTAGAGATAACCAATACGTTTTACATTTTTAAAATATTTTCCGTGGTTCCAGCCCATCGACTGAAATGAGGAAGCAAATCCGTGAGCAGTGTGAAGAGCTGCTGCCGACATCGCAATGACATACAAAACAACCGTACTAAGATCCTGGAAGTTTTCCATCGTCGTTTTGTAGATGTCCCGCATTTCTACACCATCAACGATGGTCGTATAATATGTTCCGAATTTTAAATTTTTGAGGTGAAGAATCACGAACACCAAAAGAATCAAACCCGTCCACGGCATCGTATCTGACATGAAGGTTGATCCGCGGCCGGTATTTTTTTTCACCACGTACCGCTTGGCACCCCCACGCGCCTTAATGTTTTCAATATTCAATTTGATCGCGAGCCCCAAGTGGAGAAGAAAAATGCCCAGGAGTCCTGCCTCGATCACATAGAGGAGGGGCCCGAGTGAAAACAATTTATGAGCGTAAAGATTGAAAGCATCCGAACCAACCAAGAGAAGAAAATTTCCAGCGAGGTGACCCACAAGAAATCCACACAAAAGGAGCCCTGTTACGGCGACCATTTGTTTTCTTCCAATGGAAGAACCGAAGTAATGATTAACAGCTGCCGCCATCATACGAAGATCTCCCTTAAAGGATTAAAATAGTTGAAAAAAAACTGGAAAATGAATGCCCTCAGACTACCAAATTTGCACAACTTGTCAGTCATATAATAAGAAAGTTTGACAGGTTGACGCATAGCTATTTACGCCTTTTTGACGGCCTCATACATCTTCAGGGCCTTTAAGCGATTCAGTTCGTAATTCACAATCGCGGAAGGATATCCTGGAACATTTTCAGGGCGATGAATTTCTTTATTCGAAAGAGACTTTAGCTCTGGGCACCAGAGACGGATGAATTCACCTTTTGCATCGAATTTCTCACTCTGGGTATAGGGATTAAATATCCGGAAGTAGGGTTGAGCATCGCAACCCGAGCTCGATGACCATTGCCATCCACCATTATTACTGGCGAGATCAAAGTCGAGAAGTTTTTCGGCGAAGTATCTCTCACCCTCTTTCCAATTCACTAAAAGAATCTTGATCAAAAAGGACGCAACAATCATTCGGAGACGGTTATGCATGGTCCCCGTTTCGTTAAGGCATCTCATCGCTGCATCAACGATAGGAACTCCAGTCTGACCTTCGCACCATTTTTGAAAATGGGAGTCTGAACCCTGCCATTTAATATTATCGTACTCTTTTTTAAATGAGCCCTCAGCGACGTGGGGAAACTGATCGAGAATCATTTGATAAAAGTCGCGCCAAATCACTTCCGATAACCAAGTCGCAGCACCCTCAGATTTTTTTGGGGCCGCAGATCTAATGAGATCTCGAACGGAAACGTTTCCGAATCGGATGTAAACCGAAATGGAAGATGTGCCGTCAACGGCCGGAAAATTTCTGGCCTCTTTGTAATCGGCCATGACTCCGTCGAAGCGTTTCATTCTCTTCAGCGCTTCTTTCGTCCCGCCCGGTAGGATGGATTCGATTTCTTGGAATCCAATTATTTTGTACCAGTCTTTGTTTACGATACTGTCCGGATTTTCAAATTTCCGAATATTTTTTAACGGGCATTCGTAATCAGGAATATTTTTATTGCTGGACTCAAACTGGTGAAGCCAGTTGTTTTTGTACGGAGTGAAAACCTTATAGGGGAGACCTGAGCCATTGACAATTTCATGACCCTCAAAAAAAACGCTGTCTTTAAACTGATGAAATTTAATTTTTTTGCTGGCGAGTTTTTTCTCCACTTCTTTGTCGCGACTTTTAGCGTAGGGCTCGTAGTCGCGATTGCAGAATATATCCGTCACGTTTAGTTTCTCTGCGAGCTTGGGAATTTCTACTTCGGGCGCACCATAGAGAACAACAAGTGAAGAGCCTTTTTTTACGAGCTCATTTTCAATCTCAGTAAGTGACTGATGAATAAATGTGACTCTTCTGTCCGACTTCTTTGTGAGTTTATTAAGAATGTGGGTATCAAAAACAAACACAACAGTTGTTGGACCGTTTTGAAGCGCCATCGAAAGAGCGTGATGATCGTGAAGTCTTAGATCTCGTCTAAGCCAGCAAATGCTTTGTTTCATAGGTAAATTATCGCTTTTGATAGGAGTTGTGTCACGACGAGACTAAGTGTTGTTTAACTTTAGTTTACCGTGTCTAACCTTCCTATAGAAATAATTTTATTTATTAAGACGCCTGCTTTGGCGAAATCTTCGACTTAGTGAGTTCAATATATTCTCAGTCTCTTAACGTTATGGGCATCCTCGCGATCGACTTTGTCTTCGACTACCTTGAGAACGGAAGACGACTAAAAAGGGCACATTCAATCCGAGGCTTTGAACATGGGCCTTCAAGAAAAAAAATCGACTAGAGTTTACGAAGGTAAGAAAGCCAAACCAGGGAATCGCCTCGTGTAGGTTTCATCGCCGAAAGACTGACACGCGTTCTAAACTCAGACTTAAATGTGAATCTTTTAGTGACGATTCTTCCCCCTCCATGTCTATAATCCGCGATCACCGAATAACATTTGCCAAGGAAGGGTTCATGAAATACATCTTCGGACTTCTGTTTTTTTCTCTTCCATTTGTCTCGATGGCACAACCGAGACCGGTTCCTGCTCCTATTCACGGAGTGACTCTGGACCGGATCAACAATCTCTCCTCGAGTCTCACTTCGTTGAAGAATTTCTCGAAGATGCCAACCACCCGGGTTGTTTTCGATGAGGGGATGCCGGCCAAGTACTATCAGAAGGCCGTGAGTTCCATTTACGGAGTCTCGTATGTTATGGGAGAAATCCTCGACTCGTATTTCGTGAAGAACATCTCGATCGCCGTCTACGAGAAGCGCGCTAAAGAGTATGTGAATCTCCTGAAAAACAACGTTGATATCTGGGAGATCGGTAATGAAGTCAATGGTGAGTGGCTCGGCACACCCGCATCGGTCGTTGCGAAAATTAAAAGGGCCGGAAGAGTCGTTCGTGCAGCAGGCGGGAAAACGGCTCTCACCCTGTATTATAACGATGAATGTTACGCTAAGTCTGGAAACGAGATGAATGCCTGGATGGATCGGTATGTGGACTCTGAGCTGCGGTCCCTAGTTGATTACGTCTTCATCAGTTATTACGAATGCAATGATGGTGGGCAACCGACGCCGGACTGGCAGGCGGTTTTTGATCGTGTGAGCATAGTCTTTCCTGGGAAAAACCTCGGGATCGGTGAGGTGGGGACCACCACGGACAGCAAGAAGAATGCACTCATCAGCGAGTTCTACAGTATGAAAATCAATACTCCGAATTTCGTCGGTGGGAATTTCTGGTGGTACTTCTATCCGGACATGGTTCCGTGGACAAAAACGTATTGGAAAACACTGAATGATACGTTGATGCTGAAGTAGGATGGCTACCCCATTGTTCGCATGCATTCCTGCATGCGAAAAGAAGACCCTTCGGATCCTCTTTTCTACTTTCTGATCGCGCGCTTTTGCATAAGACTCATAATCGCGGTTGCAATAAACCGCATCCACTTTCAGT
>CANETG010000088.1 GCA_947440875.1 Bacteriovoracaceae bacterium | reverse complement strand
TTATGGGATTCGCGCGAGCTGAATCATGGTGATGATCATACATCGGTGTTCCCGTAGTTTTATTGAAACCACGGAGTCGATCGTATGCCCGACGTTTTTCAGGGAAGCCAAGAACCGAATAGGCTTCTTCAATCTGCCCGAGAATCTCATTACACTCTTCTCGAGTCATGAGCGAATAGAGTGCCACACTGTCACCGGAGTAGGCATTCTTAGCACGGACGTAAGCACCTTCAATTTGGCCCGGAGCTGAGTTTGTTTCAATCTCGAGGACATCATAGTAATTTTTTTTCTCGGTATCCATGCTTACCCTTTAAGATTCTATGAGGCGGTTAACGATACGGTCAAAGTTGTTTACGAGTTTTGAGTTTGGATACTCAATCAGAAGGGGTTTCCTTTTCCTCACGCTTTGCCACACAGACTGGTCGTAATCGAGATAACCCGGAAAGCTCATCTCGAGTCCGAAATATTTTCGGCAAATACTCTGGATCGAGTAACCGATGTCAATGTCCGCTTGAGAGCGAACTTGGTTGATGATGAGGTTCGGGCGGAAGAGCCCCATTTCCTGGCGAACGCGGTAACCGACGTCTGGACTCACATCTGAAATCTTCTTCATAAGCTCCGCAGGAGACGCTCGGCCCGCAGTAACTTTTGCATTCATCGATTCGTTGATGAGATGCTCGATGTCTGAAACACCTTCGATCATTTTGAGGCGACGATAAAAAACTGATTTGATAAAGCGGTAAGTATTTTCAATCGACGTTGGCTCGGGAAGAACGACGAGAACTCCCTTGTCCGCAGTGATGAAAAAATCGATGGTGTTAAAAGCTGTCCCGGCACCCAGATCGAAAAGAATATAATCCGCATCGAGCTCGTGAAGCTTACGAATGATCTGGTTTTTATGCATGTGCTTTAGATTTGCCATGCCCAGTTCATCCTGCGCGCCCGAAATTATTTTTAAATTCGAGATCGGAGTCGAAACTAAAAGGTCTGAGAAGTTCGTAATTTTTTTTGAAACGTAATCAGAAAGTGTGACCTGCGGAATCGGGAGTCCAAGGCAGGTGTGAAGATTGGCGCCACCAAGATCAAGGTCAACGGCGACAACTTTGTTTCCCATCAGTGCTAGGCAGATCGCCACATTGGCCGAAACGAGGGATTTCCCCACACCCCCTTTACCACCACCAATCGCCCATACTTTTTTCGTAGAGACTCCTGGAAGTTCCGCATGAGCTTCACTGTTCATCATTTCCCTGATTCCTGTTAAGAAAATTATAGATGGCCTGATACACAATGGAAATGATTCTTTCGAATGATTTCCCAAGGATATGAAGTTTCTGACAGACAGATTTCCTTCAATTGTAGACTCCGTCTAAAGTTTCTATTAAATTGGAAGGACTTTAACGAGTATTGTCGACCGAATTTGTTTATCTCCTGGAGGAGATTTGAAGGTTTCTCAAAACCAAAATTACGATTCGTCTTTTGAGCAGGTGCTGCACAAGCGTTCAGATTTACACATCTTACGTAAGCTCTGGCACATCATCACGGGCTCCATTTGTCTTTTCATTTTCCTCCGCTCAGCGAACTCACAGATTTTTTGGGCGCACGCGATTATGGTGATAGCGATTGTGGGTTTTGCGACTGATTATTTGAGAAAAAAATATCGTCCGCTCAATTCTTTAATTTTAAAGATCATGGGACCGCTAATGCGTCGCTCCGAAAGAGAAGGGACAACCGGACTCCCTTTCTACGCTTTGGGTTGTTCGCTCGCCCTTTATTTCTACGACAGAGACATCGCCATTCTTGCTATCATGTTCCTCGTTTTTTCAGATCCTATTTCATCATTTTTCGGCGTGCTCTACGGTAAGGACAAACTCCTCCCGAACAAATCTCTCCAGGGTGCCGTTGCCGGATTCTTTACCTGTTACCTCATTTGCCTTTTTTACACCATGAACACGGCCACGATCGGAACACACATCCTCACGTTCTCAATCATCTCCGGGATCATTGGCTCAACTTCCGAGCTTATTTCAGCGTTCAACGTCGATGATAACCTCACGATTCCGGTTCTCTCAGGGCTCGGAATGACCTTACTCAATCACTTCATTCCCGTTTTCGGTTAGTCTCCTTGATCTGTGAATTGAACCCATTTCGGCGTTCATCCCTCGCCGCGATCATTATTCTTTCACAACAAAATTACAAATCTTCCCAGGCACGTAAATTTCTTTCACGATGGTTCCCTGGAGATACTTCGCCACTTTCTCATCCGCTTTGATCATGGCGAAGAGCTCTTCTTTGCCGATCTGGTGATCGACTTCAAAAGTTCCGCGCGTTTTACCGTTGACCTGAACGGCGATGGTAATCATCTCGTCTTTAGCAAGATTGAGATCAAAAGTTGGCCACGTTTCATACGCGATCGACTTTTTATGACCAAGGAAAAACCAAATTTCTTCCGCGAGGTGAGGTGCATAGGGAGAAAGAACGAGGGCAAATTTCTCCGCCGTATTCTGTGTGACTTTCCCTGTTTTATACACGTGGTTCGTGAACATCATCATTTGAGAGATCGCCGTATTAAAGCGCATGCCTTCAATGTCTTCGGTGACTTTCTTAATGAGCTTGTGGATTTCTTTAATGTTTGATGAATCTTCCGAACCCTTTTCAGTGTAGTGATCTTTATTCATGAAGAATCGAAAAGCGCGAGAGAGGAAGTTGTGAACACCTTTTGTTCCCGCTGATGACCATGGCTTGGTTTTTTCCAGAGGACCCATAAACATTTCGTAGAGACGGAGAGTGTCTGCGCCCATTTCTTTGACGACTGCATCCGGATTCACGACATTTCCCCGAGACTTGGACATCTTCTCGCCGTCTTCGCCAAGAATCATTCCTTGGTTCACTAGTTTGTGAAAGGGTTCTTTGGTCGAAACAAGTCCCAGGTCAAAAAGAACTTTGTGCCAAAAGCGTGAGTAGAGAAGGTGAAGCACAGCGTGCTCAGCACCTCCGACATAGAGATCGACTGGCATCCAGTAGTTTTCAATCTTTGAATTCCACGGTTCCGTTTTATTGAGTGGATCGCAGAAGCGAAGGTAGTACCAGCAAGAGCCGGCCCATTGAGGCATCGTGTTTGTTTCGCGACGAGCTTTTTTTCCCGTTTTCGGATCGATGATATTCACCCATTCATCGATGGTCGCCAGTGGTGATTCACCAGTCCCAGCGGGTTCATATTTTTCGACCGGTGGAAGAGCGACCGGAAGTTCATCCACCCCGAGACAACGAACGGTTCCGTCTTCAAATTTAAGAATCGGAAACGGTTCTCCCCAGTAGCGCTGACGGGAGAAGAGCCAGTCGCGGAGTTTGTAATTAATTTTTTTACGACCGATTTTTTTTTCTTCGAGCCAGGCGATCATTTTCTTGATCCCGTCGGCTTTGTTTGTTCCGTTTAAAAATTCAGAATTGATATGTTCCCCGTCTTCCGTGAAGGCCGCTTCATCGATGTTCCCGCCTTTGAGCACTTCGACGATCGGGAGACTGAACTTTTTAGCAAATTCATAATCGCGTTCATCATGTGCCGGAACAGACATGATCGCACCCGTTCCGTACGTATTGAGAACATAGTCGGCGATCCACACCGGAACTTTTTTTCCATTCGCGGGATTGATGGCGTAAGCCCCCGTGAAGGCACCTGACTTATCTTTATTGAGTTCCGTTCTCTCGAGATCAGATTTAAGAGCGGTCACTTCACGGTACTGGGCGATTTCAACTTTGTGAGAATCATGCGCGATCTTATCAACCAAATCATGCTCCGGAGCGAGTACCATGTAGGTGGCACCGAAAAGAGTGTCTGGGCGAGAAGTGAAAACAGAAATTTTTTCAGCAGATCCATCGACACTAAAATCAATCAGCGCACCTTCTGATTTTCCGATCCAAACTTTCTGCATTTCTTTCACGGATTCAGGCCAGTCGAGGAGTTCGAGATCCTGAAGAAGCCGTTCAGCGTACTCAGTGATTCTGAGCATCCACTGCTTCATTGGTTTTCTAATGACCGGGTGACCACCGACTTCGGATTTTCCGTTGATCACTTCTTCGTTAGCGAGAACGGTTTTGAGATTCGGGCACCAGTTGACCATCATGTGAGACTCGTACGCTAGACCCTTGTTATAGAGCTGAACGAAAATCCACTGAGTCCATTTGTAGTAATCAATGTTGGATGTTGCGACTTCACGTTCCCAATCATACGAGAAGCCCAACATTTTCAATTGGCGCTTAAACGTTTTGATATTTTCCTGAGTCGTCTTATCTGGATGCGTCCCTGTTTTGATTGCGTGATTTTCCGCTGGAAGACCGAAAGAATCCCAGCCCATCGGATGGAGAACGTTAAATCCTTTCATGCGTTTGTACCGGGCCATGATATCCGTCGCTGTGTATCCCTCTGGGTGACCAACGTGAAGACCGGCTCCCGATGGATACGGAAACATATCGAGAACGTAATATTTGGGTTTGGCCAGATCCATCGTGGTCCGGAACGTATTGTGCTCGTCCCAGTATTTTTGCCACTTAGGTTCTAACTCGGAAAAATTGTAATCCATTGCCTTTCCTGTGTCTTAAATTGATCAGGAAATAGCTTAGTCTTGATAGGGCTTTTTTGGAAGACGTTTGAGGCGCGTTACTTGCGTTTTGTCTTCAGTTCTTCGAGTTCTCTGGGGGTGAGTTCAGGGTATTTGGACTTAAGTTCGAAGATGGTCGAATTTTCCAGATCCTTATACAGGAGATCAAGTTCAAGATCGTCATAATCTTTCAGAACGTCTTTGGGATTTTCCGCAAAAAACGTTGTCCTCTCTTGGCGGATTTGCATGAAGCTTTTCTTCTCTGCGAAAGCTGGGAAATTAAGAAGGAAGATGAGGGGAAGGATAAGTTTCATGAAGCCGTTTCGGCAGAGCGGGGCCACAACCTTAAAATGAAAAAAGGGGCATCACGCATCCGGCGTTAGCCCCTTTTTCAGGGGGGGTACCGCTATTAGACAGAGTGACAAGTCAGTGGATATGTCATCTCGTGGCCTTTAGGGGACATGATTGAAAGGTAGTCATCTACATCAGAGAACGATTGAACGTTCTTCACATTGATCCGGTGTTTATTACCGTCGATGTAAAGGGTCTTCGTAAACCCATGGTGTTTTGTGTGCGTGCGGACCGATTCTTTCTGAACTGAAGAGATAGATCTCGAAATTCCGGTCTCGTCTTCTTTATGAAAAGAAACTTGGCTGTCATCAATAGTGAAAGATTTTTCGCCGAAAGCAGTTTCGCACTTAATAGCGGGAGAAGCTGCTTGGGCGCTGAAAGTGTGGACCATGAGAACGATTCCCATGAAGCCGAGTAATGTTGGAATCGAAAGTGTTCTTGTGTGCATTGTGTACCCCTTATTTCCCTGTTTTGAGCCATCGTCCTGATTAGCTTGTGTATTCTTCCTAATACAAGACCAATGCCATATTTTCATCATTAGAATCGGGTGGTTACATTGTCTAAAGTGAATACACTTCTGAGCAGGTGTCTAAAAATTAGTCATCTTTGGAAAGAATTCACATGGCGAAAAAAGTGGTTTTGGTACCATTGATTCAAGGCGATATTTCGGAGTGAACTCATGGAAATTCGAATTAAGTGTCAGGGAGTAGAAGAATCACCCTGGATGAAAGCATACTTGGTAAGACAACTTTTACGCTTTGAGCGCTATCTCACTCACGCATCTTTAATATTTATCGAATTGACCCACGGTCCGGACGAGAGTAGCTCGTTCATGAGTATCAAACTTGGCCAAAGTTATTTTACATTCAAATGTTTTGGTGGGGATATCTTCGAAGCTTTTACTAAGACTTTTGAAGAGGCTGGCCGCTGTATGAGACGCGAGCATCAAAAACAGCTCAATCGGATTCACCGAAAACTAATCGTCGCGAAAGCTATTAATGAGTGACTGGTGCGCCGATGCCTCACCACTAATACTTCCTTCGATTGTCTCCCGGGCCAGGAGTGGTGGGATGAGAGACATGATTCCGTAATCGATCACCAGCGTTTTATTTTCTTTGAGTGGAACAAACCCCGTGACATGGACGCCCCCGTTTGAGCCTCGTGAATAATCCCACATTTCTCGCATGATAATCGATGATGCAGCTTGGACCTGAATGTCCATTTTCTTCGCTCCCGTGATCGCACGAATCGCTCGCGAATTCGTTGTGGCACTGATGTCATCCGAATCAAAATGCGTGCGAAGCTTGTACTGCTCACGACTGCCGCCTGGAATTTCAACCGAAAAAGTTCTCTCAGTAATTTCCGTTACTTTTTGATCGCCCATGAGATGCTTGATGTAGCGAAGGCTCGACGCTTTCTGGTGATCAAAAACGCCAATCGCCTTATTCACAACATAGGCAGACTTACTCACAAGAAGAGGAGAGTTTTTGGATTTCGTAAACCCACTGGTATCAAGATCAAGAAAATGCGGGAGAATTTTTTTCAGCTCTTTTTTTGTGAGGACATCAACGGAATAGTAGACATCGCCCTTCAACAGTTCTTCACCCTTGACGGTGAAATTCAGGTCTTTCTGTTTTACTGAAGCAGCATAAGTGCTAAAGTGGGCGAGGAAGAAGATGAAGGTCAACAATTTCATATGCTGAACCTATCGGAAGAAAAGAAGATTATATGATTCGAGAAATATGTCGCATGGGTCACCCTGTTCTTAGACTGAAAGCAGAGGAAATTTCCCCGGAGTTCTTATTGTCCGACGAGTTCCGTCAGTTAGTCGTCGACATGCGAGATTCGATGAAGCACTACGGAGGAATCGGCATCGCTGCTCCTCAAATCGGCGTTTCTCTCCAGACCGCCATCATCGAACTAGGACCAACGAATCGTTTCGGAGAACAAGTCAGTCTTCCCTTTACGGTTTTCGTTAATCCTCAATTAGAATTTCTGACGGATGAGTCTCAAGGCTTCTGGGAAGGCTGTCTTTCTGTTCCGGGTCTTCGAGGATTTGTCGAAAGACCAAAAAAATTAAAAATCAATTTTCTCAGTGAGACGGGCGAGGAGAAAGAGATCATCGCGGAAGGATTTCTGGCGACCGTTATTCAGCATGAACTCGATCATCTCTTTGGAGTTCTGTACGTCGACCGGATAAAAGATTTGAGTCTTCTTTCTTATCAGGAAGAGTACGATGAATTTCTTTCCGGCAAAGAGGAAGAGCTCGAGTGACTCAACTAACCCGCAAAATGGCGATGAAGGATCTTGTCCTTTTTGCCATTCCCATTATTCTGGGACACGTCGGACTCATGCTCATCGGAACCGGTGAGATGATGATCGCCGGACGGTATTCGCGCGAATGTCTCGCGGCAATTGGACTGGCGATTTCCCTCACCAATCCCGTCATGATGCTTGGTCTCGGGGTCCAATTTGCCATCTCGCCACTCCTGGCGCAAAAACGGGGCGCAGGTGAAGACATCTCTCCGTACTTCTGGACGGTCATGCTCATCAGTCTTGTGATGGGAATTTTTGCGACAATCCTGTGTTACCTGAGTCTCTACCTCATTCCCTTTTTCGGATATTCCGAAAACCTCAATGTCGTCATTCGTGAATTCATCGTCATCATGAGCCCATCTCTTGCGACACTTTGCCTTTACCAAGGGGTGAAAGAATTTTTTCAGGCGCAGGAAAAAACAATTGTTCCCAACCTGATTGCCCTCCTCGCAGCTGGTCTCAATATCGTTGTGGGCGCGGGCCTTGTTTTCGGCAAGTGGGGCATGCCTGAGTTAAAAGAGCCAGGTCTCGCCTGGGCCTGTATCATTCTTCGCACGTTCATGGGCGGAGCGCTTTTTTTAATGGCGTTTCGTTTTTGGTCGACCACAAAAAAAATTAACGTCGGATTTTGCAAAGAAGTTTTCCGAGTCGGCGTGCCCATCTCCATTGCCATTTTCTTCGAAGTCATGGCGTTTTGTTCGGTCACTTTATTTGTGGGGAAGTTTGCTGAGATTCAGACTGCCGCGAATAACATTGTTCTTAATTACGCCTCTCTCGGCTTCATGATTCCAATGTCACTTGCGTCAGCTGTCGGGGTGAAAGTCGGTCATTCATTCGGTGAAAAAAATCTTGGCGGAATCCGAGTTTACACTTTTGTGAGCCTCATCCTCGCCATCAGTTTTACAGCTGGGATGGCGCTCATTACTTTTAATTTTCCTGAATTTATTTTGGGACTTTATTCCGAAGATCTTGAAGTCCTAGGCTGGGGAAGAAAACTTCTCTTCTGGGTCGCTTGCTTTCAAATATTTGACGGCGCCCAGGTCACACTCGCGGGAATCCTTCGCGGTCTATCACTCACCAGAATTTCCTCGCTAGGAATTTTTGTCGGCTATTGGATCATCGGAATCCCACTGGGTTACTTTCTTGGTTTTCACACAGGACTTGAAGCTCAGGGATTTTGGATGGGATTGGCACTGTCACTGGCGTTAGTGGCCATCATGTTGGGTTGGATTCTGAAGAAAAAAATGAAGTCCCTCGTCCGTGAGGGACTCTGATCACAAAAATGAATTATTGATCAGGGACTAAAATCTCCGTTCCCTGGAATTTCTATATGCGTACAAGAGTATTTTAAAAGATCTTTGAGATTTGATTTTTTGGCGTAGATTGCGTGGGGCGAGGGAACGAGAATGGCGACCATCGTTTTTGAAGGTGTACGGAATACGGACCGAATCCAGAAATTCCCTCCAGTTGTGAGGTCAGAATAACTGTACCCGGAGGTCTGGCTTTCATTGAACTGGTAAGGGTGAACATACCAGTTATTAGTTCTTACATAAAAAAGCATTCGAAAATCTTCGAGCGATGTTTCTTTCAGACCTGCGACGGCACCTTTAATGTGGCTGTTCTTCACAATCTCTTGGATGTTGATCTTGGCGTTCTTACATTCTTCTGCATGTGCTTTGAGAATTTTTTTTGCCATCGGGACCCAATTCATATTCGTCGCGTGGGTAGCAGCAGAAACCATGAGGCCCGTCACCAGAATCAAGATTTTCATTTGAGATGTCTCCGTTCTAAACTAGGTCTAGGATAAATAATGAATAACAACATGCTTGACCAAATAGTTCGGGATATCAAGAGCAAAGGCTGGAGCTTCCAGGAAAATATTCTTACTCCACATGACATGTCTTCTATCTCCGCTTTTTTTGATGAACATCGCGAAGAATTTGTGGCGGCCCAAATCGGAAAGGGCGAGTTGCGTCAGAGGCAGGAGGGTATCCGCGGCGATTTTACTTTATGGATAGACCCCCTGAAGACCCCAAGTCCCTTGAGTAAAATCATGTCCTCCCTGGAAGATCTAAAAACAAATCTTAATCGTGAAATTTTTCTGGGAGCGCGTGAATACGAATGTCACCTAGCTTACTATCCACCAGGAACTTTTTATCAAAAGCATCTCGA
>CANETG010000087.1 GCA_947440875.1 Bacteriovoracaceae bacterium | reverse complement strand
ATCTTTAGTGCTGAAGGACAGGGTCTTATTTCAGTGAAAGACATAGAATTTTTTAGTCTCTGCGAACACCATATGCTTCCATTTTGGGGCCACGCCAGTGTGGCATACTACCCTGGAGAGAAGATTCTTGGTCTTTCTAAAATCCCAAGACTCGTGGATGTCTTTGCGAAAAGACTTCAGGTCCAAGAGCGACTCACACGCGAAGTCGCAACTGAACTCTCTGATCTCGTCAAAGCTCGCGCTGTTGTGGTGCGAGTTCAAGCGTCTCACATGTGCATGATGATGAGAGGAGTAAAGAAAGTCTCTTCAGAAACTATTACTGAGTTCTCAATAGGTCTAGATTCTTTGAATGCCGACGAAAAATCTCGCCTTTGGAACTCTCTGGAGAAATAAATATGATTCAATATCCAATCCAGTTTTTTGGTCAAAGTGATGCGGGCCCCGGAATTCAAAAAAGTTGGTCCACTGAAGCAAGCGGCTTCGCGGTCAATTGCTCAGTCCCGAAAGAATTTGAGGGAGACGGAACATTCAACAGTCCGGAGGACTTTTTCCTTCTCGCCGTTCAAAACTGTTTCGTCGCCACGTTCAAAGTTTACGCTCATTACTCAAAACTCGTTTACGAACAACTGTCGATCACAAGCGAACTCGAAGTGAATAAGACTGAGAGCGGAAGCACGCTGATGAAATCAGTTTCGCTGAAAATTACCCTTTCGGGTGTGAAAGATGAAAAGAAAGCCAAGCTTCTTGTCGATAAAACTCTCGCTCAGGGATTCATCATTCAGTCAGTGAAATCTGAGATTAAATCCCAGGTCACCATTCTTACTTAATGGAACTACTGACCTTCGCCCATATTCTCGTGACGTCTGCTCTCTTTGGAGTGATCTGGATGGTGCAGGTATCGCACTATCCCCTCTTTCATTACCTCGATCCGAATCGGTTTAAAGAATCGATGCTCGTGCATCAGGCAAAAATTTCTTGGATCGTGATCCCTCTCATGACGGCAGAGTTAGGATTCTCTCTTTTCACTCTCCATATCCCTTCCATCATTATTGTGGGTCTCATTTGGCTCACGACTTTTTTTGTTCAGGTCCCTCTGCATGATCAGCTGGCCAAAAGAGGTTATCAGTACGAGACCGTCAAAAAGCTCGTCGATACCAATTGGATTCGGACTTTCCTCTGGTCTTTAAAATTAATCATATTGTGTTTGTAAAAAAAAGGGCCCTCTCTCGAGGGCCCTGAGAACTGGAAGAAAATTATCTAAGATCGAAGCGGTCCAGATTCATGACTTTTTCCCAGGCGAGAGCAAAGTCACGTGTGAATTTTTCTTTGCCGTCTTCAGCTGCATAAACTTCCGCGCTCGCGCGAAGTTCTGAGTGAGAACCGAAGATCAAATCCACAGGTGTCGCGGTCCACTTCGCAGCACCTGTCTTGCGGTCAACACCTTCGTAGAGACCCTCACCCTTCTCAGACTTCTGCCACTTCGTCGACATGTCGAGAAGGTTCACGAAGAATGCGTTGTTGAGTGTTCCTGGTTTGTTCGTAAGAACTCCGTGAGTTGATCCACCGACGTTCGCATTAAGTACACGCATACCACCCACGAGAACTGTCATTTCGGGAACAGTCAGAGTCAGCATGTTCGAGCGATCGATGAGCATTTCAGTGGGCGACAAGTAGTTACCTTCACCGTAGTAGTTTCTGAAAGCATCAGCCGATGGCTTTAAGAAATCCACAGAAACAACATCTGTTTGCTCTTGAGTCGCGTCTCCACGACCAGGGCGGAAATTGACTTTCATTTTGTTACCGGCCAGGCGAGCGGCTTCTTCTACAGCAGCTGTCCCACCAAGAACGATCACGTCAGCGAGAGACACTTTTTTCCCGGATTTATTAAAGCTCTTCTGAATTTCTTCCAGACGAGCAATCACTTTTTCCAATTCTTGTGGCTCGTTGACTTCCCAGGTATTCATCGGTGCCAAACGAACGCGAGCACCGTTAGCACCACCGCGAAGATCTGTTCCACGGAATGTAGCAGCTGATGCCCATGCCGTTTTTACGAGCTGAGAAACAGTTAAACCTGATTTCAGAATTTTTGATTTGAGAGACCCGATGTCCGCAGCACTGAGCTTAGAGTTGGAAGCGGGAACGGGATCTTGCCAAGGGTAAATCTCTTTTGGCGCTTCGCTACCGAGGTAACGCGTGCGAGGGCCCATGTCTCTGTGAGTGAGTTTGAACCACGCTCTGGCAAATGCCAGACGGTACTCTTCAGGATTTTCGAGGAAACGTTTTGAGATCAATCGGTAAGCAGGATCTTCTTTGAGAGCGATATCAGTTGTGAACATGATCGGAGCATGTCTTTTTGTTTTATCATGAGCGTCCGGAACAAGGTTGGCACCCTGACCATCTTTAGGAATCCACTGAATGGCGCCAGCTGGGCTCTTTGTTTTTACCCATTCGTATTTGAAAAGGTTAACCAGATACTGACTCGTCCAACGGGTTGGGTTGATACTCCATGCGCCTTCGAGCCCAGAAGTAATCGTGTCTTTCCCGTGACCAGTGCCACACTTGTTGGTCCAACCAAAACCTTGCTCTTCGACTTTCGCTCTCGCAGGCTCAGCACCGAGACAGCCTTCTGGCTTACGAGCGCCGTGAGCTTTACCGAAAGTGTGTCCACCAGCAATGAGGGCGACAGTTTCTTCGTCATTCATCGCCATCCGACCAAACGTTTCGCGAATATCTTTGGCGGAAAGCAGTGGATCGGGATTTCCGTTAGGGCCTTCAGGGTTCACGTAGATGAGTCCCATCTGAACGGCACCGAGTGGCTGATCAAGTTTTCTGTCGCCTTTGTAGCGCTTATCTTCGAGGAATTTTTTCTCCGGACCCCAGTAAACGAGATCGGCTTCCCAGTCATCCGTACGACCACCGGCGAATCCGACGGTTTCAAAGCCCATTGTTTCGAGAGCGACGTTACCAGTCAGGACCATGAGATCCGCCCATGAAACTTTCTTTCCGTATTTCTGCTTCACTGGCCAAAGGAGGCGTCTAGCTTTGTCGAGGTTGGTATTATCTGGCCAACTATTGAGTGGCTCAAAGCGGAGTTGTCCGCCGCCAGCTCCCCCGCGACCATCCATCACACGGTAGGTCCCAGCACTGTGCCAGGCCATGCGAATAAAAAACGGTCCGTAAGTTCCGTAATCTGCTGGCCACCAATCTTGATTGGTTTTCATGACGTCAGCGATGTCTTTTTTAAGTGCTTTGAGATCCACTTTTTTGAACTCTTTTTCATAATCAAAGTTCGCATCCATGGGATCAGATTTTTCTGAGTGCTGTCTGAGGGGATGAAGGTCGAGTTTTTCTGGCCACCAAAACAAGTTCGACATGTTCTGGCGATCGAGCAGTGCTTCTGATTTTTTATCAGCGGCAAACCCGGAGTAAGGAAGGGCGAGCACGACTAAGAGAAGTGCTTGCAACCTGAGTAAAGACATAAGGTCTCCTTGGTTAAAAATAAATGAACAGGGATATGCTACGTAAAGGAAGGACGATAACAAAATCGAAATGTTCGATAGAGCGATAGATTTTGACTATGATGGAAGCAAAGAGTCGACAATGAATGCATAAAATCCAATAAATCCTGTATCTAAAGCCTTCGCCATACGTCTCGAAAATATAAATATCAGTAATTCCAACAAAGTATATTTATTCTGTGACTGTTCTTGTCAGTCAAACTTAACTATCGTGTTCATGACCAAAAATCTGAGCAGAGCTCAAATATTTCCCTCAGTCACAGAGAAAAGTGGGTTTTAGTTTGGCGGTCTCCTGACACTGACTCACCCACTGACCATCCTTCATTTCAGCGTAAGCATGAAACCAGCGAATCTTTTTCATGCCTTCATGAAGAGGAATCTGATCTGCGTATTCTTCTGGGATCTCGCCGTCGACATCAAAGCACCAGCCGTAGGCGCGCATGTTTGTGTTGGAGAGTATTTCTAAAGTTTGATCCTGAGTGGGGATATTCACGATGGTGTTGATCGCACGATCATTTCCTTGAAAAGGAATTCGACGCGCGGAGAGAGTTTTTACCGTCGCTTCGCCGACGGTGAGGCCCTCGAGGAGGTTCACGCGGTGAAGAGGTTTTTGTGAACAGGGCCCGATGATTTCTAAAGCAATAAATAATGTCAGCATAACGCTCCATTACCTCCGGCGCCGGAGGTTAGATTTTTTTCCTGTCAGTGTATGTATCAGTTTTTTTCATTTGTCCCAGACCGAGCCCGTAGGATTCCACCATCTCGAGTTTTTTCATCGCTTCACCGGCCGATAACTTGCCACTCAAAATCCCCAAATAGGTATTCACTTTGAGAGTCAGCTCAGAGGCGTTTTCACTCAACGCTTCAAGACGAACCGACGCCACTCCCTCTTTCTTCAAAGTCTCAATCAGAAATCCTGCAGACTGCGGGGTCGCTTTAAAGAATGTGTTCCTACATTCGTGATCGGCTTTCAGAAAGTGCCAGTTCCCGTACGGGTCTTTGAGCTTCACATCATGCTTCTCACAGGGCTTGCCGCAGTCTTTAAAGGATGAGCCTTTTGAGAGGAACGCAGCAAACACACAATGCTCCATGTGAAACTCGGGCATGTATTGATGAATCGTGACTTCGATTGTGGAGGGATCACCGTGTTTGACGAGATCAAGAAGCTGTTCTTGATTGAGGTCGTACGATACGTTGATGGTCTCGAGACCCTTACCCACAAGATAAGAAAGCGAGCGAGCGTTGGTGACATTGAAGGAGAAATCCCCTATTAAGGGAACTTTTGTTTCGCGTCTCAAAAACTCGAGTGCCCCAAGATTCCTCACGAGGATAAAATCAGGACAGAGGCGCGCGATCATCTTGAGATTATGATACTCCTGCGGCTTCAGGATTCTCGTCGTCGCAATTCCGGTTTTGATCCCAGCATCACGGAGGAGTTTCAAGGACGCTTCGTAATTTTTGCCGAACTCAAAATCAAGGACGACACTTTTTATCCCTTCCAAATCCACCAGTGCCTGGACTTGCTCCGTTGTGCGGACGAGGACAGTGAGACCAGTTGGAGATTTCTTCCGGGAAATTGGGGGACTCGAAAAGTCCACAACATCCACTCTTCTTTCCGTCCGTTGGGCATTCATTTTCTCCACGAGTTCACGGCGGAGCTCTTTGAGTTCCCGGTGATTCATGAAAAGACCTTCCTGGATGAAACACTCAAATTTATCCATCTGATAAACGGTGGTCCCAAGCGAAGAAAGCTCTTCCTGAATAAACTCCTGGGTCGTCACGCGGTTATTGGCGGGAGCGAGATTGGATATCGTTTGGGCGTAAACTTCGCGCCCCTCTGGATCAACCACTTTAACGAGAAGGGGTTCATTATAAATTCCCTGGACGAGAAACTTCAGCGGAATCTTTTTCATGTGCTCGCGAGACTGCCAATTTTTTTGGAGTTCGCGGTCGAGTGTCTCGTTTGAGTTCAGATAAACTTTCTGACCTTTTTTGATTTCAAGACTTTTTTGAAGAAGTTCGATTTCAAATTCCATTCCCGATTTTTTGACCGCCATGATCTTGGAGCCCATCTCCTCTTTGCCCACGATGAGAAGTCCCATTTGAGCTTTGAGATCGGTTTGGGACCGAAGAACAAAACGATTCTTTTGAACAGACTTTACTTCACCCAGATAAAGCCCGCGGTGAGCAGAGAAAGTTCCATCGACGAGTTTTTGGTGATCAACACCATTCAACCAACCCGAAAAAAATCCTCGAGAGTAAGTGCTCGAAAGTTCTTCCGTTCGGCGACTAAGGTTGAGCGGATTTCCATCAATCACTTCACGGTAATTTTTCGCCGCACTTGCAACGTACTCTGGAGTCTTCAGACGCCCTTCGACCTTAAAGGAATTGACTCCGAGGTCACGGAGTGCTGGGACTTCCTCAATCCCCATCAGGTCTTTGGGAGAGACGAGATAGGTTTTATCCCCCATCTCTTTTTTCACGTCATCGACGTAAAGCTCGTATGGGAGGCGACAGGACTGAGCACACTGGCCGCGGTTGGCACTTCTTCCGCCGAGTGACTCCGACGTAAAACACTGGCCGGAGTAAGCGACACAGAGAGCACCGTGAACGAAGACTTCGAGTTCTTTCTCCGTTTGCTCACGAATGAGTTTAATCTCAGAGATCGAATTTTCACGCCCTAGAACGAAGCGATCAATCTTTAAATCATCAACCAATTTAATGGCATCGGGATTTGTGACCGTCATCTGCGTGGAAGCGTGAATCCGCTGATGGGGTGCCATCTCACGGATCAACTTCGCGAGCCCCAGATCCTGAACGATAAAAGCGTCCGGACCCATCGGGAGAATTTCTTGGAGTGTCTGAATGACTTTCGGAAATTCGTTTTCAAAAATAACAACGTTGAAAGCGAGATTCACTTTCACCCCGTAAAGATGACAGAGATCAATCATCTCTTTTAATTCGGCCATTGTGAGATCGGTGGTTCTTCCGCGGGCATTAAAAAATGGAACTCCCACATAGATCGCATCCGCACCGTGATGCACGGCAGCTAAACACATTTCCATGTTTCCAACGGGAAGAAGCAGTTCGGTGGGATTCATAGGAGCTTTCTAACCCAAGGATTTCCCCTTGGCCACAGAGTGAAAAAGACTAAATAGAGGGGGGAAAAAAATACAGTCTCTGAGCTTTCTGGGTATTGGTTTTCGCGAATCTTGTTTTACTCTTCGAACTGACCAGTTTGAAGGAGTACTAGTGTGCAAGTGTTTTCCACTTGAATGCCATTATTCTTTAATTCTTCTTCAAGTTTTGAACTTTCGGCACCCGGATTGAAAATCACTCTCTTGGGTTTTAAGGCGATAAAATCCTTCGCAAATTTCTCGGAAATGGCCGCATTCACATACACAGTGATGGTATCTATTTGTTGTCCAGCCAGGGCGAGATCCCCAAGAGTCGGATAAACAGTTTTGCCCAAAACTTCTTTTTCGCGGGGGTGAACGGGAATTGGACAATGCCCATGCTGCTCGAGCATTTGCATGGCCTTATAGGCGTAACGGGACGAATCGCTCGACGCCCCAAGGACTGCGACAACTTCCATGGCCTCTCCTGGTGAAATAATGCTAAAATAAGACTCAAATATAGAGGTCATTATGGCATTTGTGACAAGAACATTTTACTCCGAAGAAGATCTCATCCGTCACCTCAAGACGCATCAACCGAGCTTTTACTTCTCGTCCAAAACCTCAACCGTTATCCCTTTTGATAAGCTCGATTCGCTTCTTCCTTGGAAGGCAGACAGTGACTTTGCACTTTGCGATATTTCAAAACTGCCTTCGCACATGGAATTAAAAGAAAACGGAAACCTGATTTTAAAAGGTGGAGTGTCGTGGGAAGAAGCAAAGAATTTTCTTAAGTCGAGGGGGAGAAATTTAAAAACGTCACCGACCGAGCAGCTGGCCCTCATCACAGCGGGGATTGCGACGTCATGTACTGGTGAACGTTGTTTTGCTTTCGGGAACATGCGCTCTCAAGTCAAGAGCTTGAAGTATCTCAACGCAAATGGTGAAGAAAAAACTCTCGCCCGTGAGGAGAATTTTATTTCTCCCTCAACTTACTTGAAGCCTTATCAGTCAGACTTTCAGCATTACCGTGATTTTAAAAATGCGCCCTACCCCCGGTTTGAGCAAGCCATCGATCTTATGATCGGGACCGAGGGACAGCTGGGACTCGTCACCGAGGTCGAAATTGAAACTTCGGAGAACTTCGGTGTGAATTACGTTTTCATGCTCCTCCCACGCTGGGAAGAAAATGATAAACCGCACATGGAAATCCATGCTGCCGTTCAATCGCACAGAGACGCGATCATCTCGTGCGAGCTTCTCGATTCCAATTGCATGAATCACCTAAAAGTCGATGAGCGCCTCGGAAAGGATCAAGACGTGATCTTTTTGGAAATCAAATCTGATCAGTTTGACGATATCTACGGGAATGTCCTTTGCAACCTCACACAAATTTCTGCCGATGACGTTTTTGAGATTGCGGAGAATAAATTTCACCATGTCCGGGCCGGAGTTCCGCGCGCAATCTTTGAGCATAATTCTCAAATGGGTGTCGTCAAAGTCGGGACAGATGTTCAAGTCAAGGGAGTTGATTTTCCTAAACTCATTGGGTTTTATAGAGAAGCCTCTCAGATTGGCATCCCGTACTGCCTCTTCGGACATTTCGGAGACGCTCACCTCCACTACAATTATCTTCCCTCCAAAGACAAAGTGAAAATGTGCCAAGAGAAACTTATTGAGCTCTACAACAATGTCTATGAGTGGAAGGGATCTCCGTTCGCTGAACACGGCATCGGTCTTCTCAAGCAGAACTACATTAAAAAGTTTCACGGTCCAAATCAGCTGGGACTTTTTAAAGATTTAAAAAAAGAGCACGATCCTCATAATCAGTTTTTTCCACAAGGGTTCATGAATGGTTAGATTGATTTTTCTCGCATTACTGTCTTTGCCAGTTCTTGCAGCACAGAGCTCACCCTCCATCCGGTTGGAACCCCTGTATGGATTTGAACATGTGCAGAATCAATTCCCAGAACCCGCCCGTTACTCGACCCGTACCTTTTTTGGCGCGCGTGTTGTCGCAGGCTACACTCTCCTCTCGGTAGAAGCAGAAGTCACTCAGGCCAATGGTCGCCGTGATTTTCCCTCACAGAACCAGAAGGTCGAGGATCAGGCACAAAGAGCAATGATCGGTCTTCGTTCAACTCTTCCGACCTCAAAATGGCTGGGAGTTTTTGCTCGAGCAGGGGCCCGGGGCTCGAAAGAAAAAACGACGATCACTGATACAGCAACATTAGAAAAGACTGTGAAAGAGCCATCTCTTCAGTGGGATCCTTACGCGGGAGCGGGGATTCAATTGGCACTCTCAAATATTTTGGCGGCGTCTGCGGGGACCACTTATATTTTCACAGGAAGTGGCAAGCCAGACGTTCAGTACACAGCTGGACTTACGCTTAAGTTTGGTCAGGTGAGATAGTTTTCCATTAGCGAAGAGCAACGAGGCACAGTTCTTGTCTGTGCGACGGGAGATATTTTAAAGCGTATCTCTGGTACCCAAGTCTGGCGATGCTATCGACAAAATCCCAAAGTAAACGCAAATGCTTACTGTCATTGATCTTTAAAGTCAGGACTAGTCCCATGGGCTCCATGAATTCATGAAGGCGAATCACTTCTCTCATGACAATCGTCGGCGGAAGATTCACGTCACTGATGATCCAGTCGATGTCGTTTTTAAAAGTCTCTTTCGTGATGAGCTCAAACGGCATTCGGTAATGGCGAAAGTTCACGTGCTTCACAATCTTTGCATCCATATCCGCAGGATCGACCCCGTAGACTTTCATGTCCTGCTCAAGAAGAAATTGAGTCGCACCGCCGGGAGCCGATCCCAACTCAAGAACAATTTCTCCATGATCAAAAGGAAGATCAAAGGCCTCTGCGGCCTCAGCAATTTTATAGTAAGCGCGCGAGGGAGAATCAGTTTCAAGAATAGAGCTCACTT
>CANETG010000086.1 GCA_947440875.1 Bacteriovoracaceae bacterium | reverse complement strand
GACAGCGACAGATGCGCATGCAGAAAACCTCAACCTGGGATGCTCTTGGAAGCGGCTTTGGATCATCACATTGATCTGTCCCAGTCGTTCATGGTCGGCGACAGAATCAGTGACATTCAGGCCGGTCGCAGTGCCGGATGCAGAACTATTTTAATCTCTGAAATGGATACTGAAAACGCGCTCCCTGATTTCATCGCCCCCTCGCTCCTCCATGCATCGAGTTGGATCATCGCTCAGTAGTTTATTCGGTTATATCGCCCATGCCTTCACGGTCATTACCACCGCGATAGCGTTGGGGATTGGCATCATGGGGTGCTGCTTCTTCCTCTTGCCTTTCATTCATGCACGAGGTGAGTAAAAAAAAAGTAAAAAGAAAAAGTAATTTTTTGTTCATTGATTCCCAACGTTGGAAGGCTTTCCTCCGGGATGGATATCGCTTTGCTTATAGCTATCTTCGACCAGGTCGCCTCGATTCATTTCTTCTTCCCGTTCTATCACATCCCCTTCTCGCTGGCAGGCAACGGACAAACTCATGAAGGCCAACAGAATAAGTATGAAACTATTTTTCATAGGATCCTCCTGTCAGAAGGAAACTCTTATCGGGGGAAATTGTGAACTAAAGTTGATCGAAATTTTTGAAATATCAAAACTGGTATGAGCTTTGCAAATTATGCTCAGAAACGAAGGAAGGCACTTTATGTCAAAATCAACTCTGAATACATCAAATTACGCTATCGAAAAAAAAAGTGAAGAGGTCAAAGACTTTTTTGATGAGTACTCACCGACACCTTTTAATGATGTTGTTTTGAGCGAAAGACACTACCATACCGGAAACACTGAAAGCGCACCAGCGGTGATCAGTTACAGGAGAAGCGACGATGATATTCGAAATAATGTCTCTGTTGCACTGTATGGTCATGCTGAAATAGATGCCTCTGACGTTTCAGTTGAAGTGAGTCACGGGATCGTCACACTAGTTGGAGAAGTTCAAACTCGTTTAGAAAAGAAAGTTGCGCAGACGACGACGGAAAGACTCCCCGGAGTCCTGGCTGTTAAGAATAACATCATCATTCAAAACCCAAAGACCAAAGGTTTAGTCATGGGTCACTCTCCTGTTCCTTAATGATCTAATCCCGGTTCGGAGATTTTCTTTCCGGACCGAAATAAAAAACTATTCGAGATATTCCTCATCCGAATCGTAAATTTCCTCCGGTGGTATTTCATCTGAGACCGAATGCTCCGGAACATACTCCTGCTCCTGTCGAGAAACATCTTCGTCGTCTAAAGGGGGAAGTCCATGGGGATTGGGGAACTCTGAGATTCCTCTTTCACCCATGTCCATTTCCGGGTATTGATCGGCATCGGAGGGCTCTTGTGCGAAGACCGAACTCATCATGAGAAGAGAAAGAAGAATAAATAGTTTTTTCATGAGACCCTCACTTTCTTGAATTGTACCCAAGGATAGTGTGGTCATGAAAAGCCCTAGTGCTTCTAATGCGCGTAGGGAGAATCCTCTTGATCAGTCGTAGGGAAAGTGCCCTCGATCATTGGTGCTTTTTTATCGCCCACTCTCTCAATCCAGTGAAGAAACGCGTTCCAATAATTTTTGACAAATTCTTCCGTCTTTTCATTGATGAGTCGGCCACGGTCATTAAACGCATTAGTTGCATTGAAATAGAATTCTGGCTGACCCATGACACTCATGTTGAGATAGGCAAGGACTTGGCGCAGGTGGTGTTGAGCACCGAAGGTGCCCACTGTACCCACGGTGGCGCCCATTACCGCTGCTGGTTTTTTGTCCCATAAATTTTGTCCGTACGGGCGCGATCCCCAGTCCACAGAATTTTTCAGAACTCCTGGGAAGGAGCGATTATATTCGGGAGTAATAAAAAGGACGGCGTCCGAATCCCGGATCATATCTTTAAAGCGAATGATACTGTCCGGTGGATCATGTTCTAATTCCTGAGAGAAGAACGGCAGCTTATTAATCGCAAACGTTCGAATGGTCACATTTTCAGGTGCCATTTCTTCAACCACATGAAAAAGTTTTCGGTTTAAAGAATTCTGAGCGATACCACCCACGATACATAAGATATTGAGCTTCTCCATAGGCACCTCCATTCGTGCAAGTTTAACTTCACACGAAGAATGACTATCAGCCAACATGAGAGAAAATGGAGATTAATGGATTATTTTACATTTCCGCAAGTGGTTTACTGCGGATATGGTCATCAACCATATGCCCCCGCGACTCCCTGACTCCATCAGAAATATTTCTACGCTGGTCCGATGTTTATGCTTCGGACCTTTTACTTTGCTTTAAATGCCAGATAAAGTAAGTTCCTATCTTCCCAGGAGAATTCTAAGATTTCAGAATGAAAATCTTAATTCTCTTTTCACTCCTAGTGTCTTCACTTTCTTTTGCTCAAACTCGTCACTTCTGCGAAAGAAATCGCGGGGATATTTTAAGTCTAATGAATGATCCTTCGGCGCGAATTTCTTTTAAAAATAGAGGAGGATTTGCCAATGGGGGAGTGTGCTGGTGGCATAACCGCCTTCAGCGATCAGCCTTTTACCTCGCGAAGTTTCAACCAGAGAAAGCTCGCCCGAACGCGAAACAAATTGCTGACATTGTGACTGGTCTTCGATTCATGGAAAGAGTTGTCGTTATCCCCGGATATGAAAATTTTCAGGCCTTCGCGAAGGCCAATCAAACGCACATCCAAAAAACTCTCAACAATTGGCAAGTCTACGATGGACTCTACAATTTTCAGTGGCTCCGCGGAATCTCAGGAAACTACGCGCTTCCTCCGAAAGACATGGAAGACAGAATGAACATCGTCTATCGGGCATACCAAAGATCTCCTGCTGGGATGTGGATCATGGCGCAGATGCAAGGGATCACTTCGCATTCATTTTTGATTCTGGGAATGGATCAAGTCCATAGTGGCTACGACATGGATCTCATTGATAGCAATTATCCGATGGAAGTTGTGAGGGTGAGATATCAAGAGGGAGATCATTTTCTCGTCACTGATCGAAGTCAAAGTAAGTTCGTGCCCTACGTCGGATTTCAAGAGGATTTTCGAAAAATTTCGAAAAGCTTGAGAGGATTCTGTCAGGACAAGGGGTTGGATCTTCTCGAGGACTTTACGGATATCAGGGATGGGGAGATTGAACTTCGTTAGTCGCTCCCCTGCAGTACTGATCCACCACTTTTAAAACCGTTTCTATATCAACTGGTTTTTTTCATAAAACCAATGGCAACTTTGGTTGTCTTTCTCAATGTTAACGGTCTTTGGGTTTGTAAGTGTTGGTATCGTGCAATTTAAAAAGGTAGAACTTATGAAACACATTCTGATAACCGGTACCTCTCGTGGAATCGGCAAGACTCTCATGGAAGAGAGTTTAAAAAGCGGACATAAAGTTTGTGGTATTGCGCGCTCACCTGATTTTAGCGAAGTTAAAAAGTATGGTGAAAATCTTACCCTCATTCAGGGAGATGTGAATGATCCGGAGCTCGGAAAGAAAATCATTTCGACACTTTCTTGGAATCACATCGATGTCTTAATTAACAACGCAGGAATCTTCCTCGACGATTCCTGGAGTGATTTTGAAAAAACTTTTTTAACTAACTCTATCGCTCCTTATTTTTTAACTCTTAATCTTTTACCTCTTCTACGTAAATGCTCTGATCCGAAAGCCGTTTTCATCACCAGCCAAATGGGATCGATCAAAGACAATCAGTCGGGAGGATCCGTCTCTTACCGCGCCTCGAAGGCGGCACTCAATATGATGATTAAGTCGCTTTCTTATGATGAGAAATGGCTTAACTCTCTTCTGTTTCATCCGGGATGGGTGAAAACAAGTATGGGTGGAGAAAACGCTCCCCTCGAAACGAGCGAATCAGCCAAAGGACTTCTGAGTCTCATTCATGCTAGTGAGAAAACTCATTCAGGGACTTTCCGTACCTACAGTGGACAAACTCTTCCCTGGTAGTCGGGCATTTTTCCTCACTCTGACCAAGAGTGGCAATGGCGATTCCGGCGGCTTAGGATTGGCGAGAAGATTGCTTCGGAGAGCACATCTTTCGGTGCAATCACCAATCTGGAGACGCGGCCCATGGTACAGGTTTTTTTAGAAGGATTTCTCCTTCAGGCTAGTCTCATCATGGCCTTGGGTGCTCAGAATTTATTTGTGCTCGAATCCGGCATGAGACGGCAGCATCATCTTACTGTTTCATTCGTTTGTTTTCTCTGCGACCTCACCATCATCATGTTGGGAGTCATGGGAGCGGCAACACTCTTCCACCACTTTCCCGAATTTAAAATTGTCGTCGGAATTGTTGGAATTATTTTTCTTCTCCAATACGGAATCGGGAAGCTCCGCCGACCGAAGGAAGATTTTTTTGTCTCTGACGTCTTGAAAGAAAGGAGTCTCAGAAGAAGTATCCTGCGGGCCATAACATTTAGTATTTTAAATCCTCATGCCTACCTTGATGGAATTGTTCTCATCGGTGGTTTCTCTTCCAAATACTCTCTGCTCCCGCTCCGTTTGGGAGTAGGTATGGGGGCAGCATTTTGTTCTCTGATTTGGTTTCTTGTCCTCTCAAGTGCCTCGGGGATGATGATGCCTGTCTTTCAGGATCCGAGAAGAATGCGTCTCATGATGGGAACCGCTGGAGTGGTTCTTATTTTTCTTTCGATGAGACTTTCGGTAGATGTTTACGGTTGGCTTCTGGAAATGCAAAGGCCAGAACTCTCTATTAATCCTATCACCACTATCTTGCCTTAATCGTTTTCTCGGTTGAAAATAGACCATTACTTCAACCTGGGAAATCTATGCGATACCTTATTTTATCACTCCTTTTTTCATCTTCTCTTTTTGCGGCCAATCCCGTCGTCGTGATGGAAACGTCGATGGGTTCAATTGAAATTGAACTGAACCAAGAAAAAGCTCCCGTCTCGGTGAAAAACTTTCTCTCCTACGTCGATAGTAAATTTTATGACAAAACAATTTTTCACCGCGTAATTAATGGATTCATGATTCAGGGTGGTGGATTCGAAGAGGGAATGAAAGAAAAGAAAACCAAAGCCCCGATTAAAAACGAAGGGAAAAACGGTTTAAAAAACGATGCGGGCACAATTGCGATGGCGCGCACCGGGGATCCGGATTCTGCGACGTCTCAGTTTTTTATCAACGTGAATAATAATGATAGCCTCAATTACCCACAACCGGATGGACATGGGTACGCAGTATTTGGGAAAGTCACAACGGGAATGCACATTATTGAGCGGATCAAGACAGTCAAAACGGGAAGCGTTTCTGGACACGGTGATGTGCCGATGGACGTCGTTCTGATCAAGTCCGTCAAAAGAAAAGAATCCTCTAAAAAATGAAGTCACTCTTACCGGAGCTCATCTGTGAGCTTCCGGTATCCTCCGCCAGTGGTCTTGTTATTCTAGGGGAGAAACTGTTCATCATCTCAGATGATGAAATGTCCCTCTTGTCTGGTGAGATCAACGGCGAACTATCATTTACGAAGCTCTGGCAGCACTCTCTTCCAGAGAGTCACGAGCTCAGAAAAAAAATAAAGCCGGATCTAGAATCACTTTATCTTGATGGGAAAACTCTCTGGGCACTGCCTTCATTCTCAAGACCCAATCGAGTGAAAGGGGCAAAAATCATTCTCGATCAAAGTTTTAATATTCTTTCTCACGATGAAGTTGATTTTAGTGAAATGTATCAGAAACTTTTATTACACGTTCCCGACCTTAATATCGAAGGAGCGGTACTAAAAGAAAAAATACTCCATCTTTTTCAGCGGGGTAATGGGAGTCAAGGAAGTAACTCCATCATTGAACTCCATGACGATGCGGTTCACATGAGACCACTTGTGCTTCCCAAATATAAAGATATTCAACTCACAGTAACTGATGCGACTCTTGTTGGTGGCGAGATTTACTTCCTCGCAGTGGCAGAAGATACTGAATCAACTTATCTTGATGGAGAAGTCATCGGATCGTTTCTTGGGAAATTAGGGGGAGAGTTAATGAAACTCGACTTTCAAGGAAAGCCTGAAGGACTCTCACTTCATGCCGACGGCAGTCTATACTTTGTGACAGATGATGATTCACGGGCGATCCCCTCGCGACTCTTTCGCCTTAAAATCTAGATTCCGTTCTTATTAAATTCTGCCTCTTCTTTCGCATCAGGAACTTCGTATCTATTCTCTAAAACTTCATCCTTTCTTTTTGGTTCCACTCGTTTTTGAAACCAAAGTAGTGAAGTGTCGGGATTATGTTCCGTCCGAAATTTCTTTTCTGACTCATCCATGTCAGTGTCAAGGGGACCTTCAGGCATGACCGAAATTGAAAAGAAAAGGAGAGTAGCAAAGTACGATCTCATACGAACCTCTTCTTAATACTGGCACGTATGAAACCTCATTCATCATGAAATCATTCGCAAGAAAACAAGAGCGATTCTCCACGTTATGATTCAGGGAAACTTAAGTCCCATGGCATAAGAGCGCATCCATAAAATGAAATGAACCATGGCCTGGAGGGCATCATGAAGTTTCTTTTCATTATTCTGACACTCTTATTTTCACTCGCTGCAAGTGCCGAACGTTTGACCACCAGAATTTCTCACATCGAAGAGGGAAAAAATTCCAAGGACATGCATCTTATTCTTTTTGAAAACGGAAGGGTTGGTTTTCTTCCAGCTGACGAAAAATCGAATCTCCTCGTCATCAAAGATAGTTTCCAAAGAAGCGAGTGGTTAGAAATTGAACTCGATCGAAAGAACAAATTTGTAAGCGGGAGTGTGGTCGCAGCACCGAAAAGGATTGAACACCTTGATGATCCTATTCCTGAGCAAGGAAATTATTTCCCTTCCAACCTCGGAAGTTTCGATGAGGCCAATACCGTTTTTCTCCGGATGAACCGGAGGCACCAATCTGCGAGCCAGTGTTACAACCGAGCACACGTTTGGGCGTTTGAGGAATTTCAGAAGAGCCAACTCCGTTCAATGAAGCTTTTTATGTTTTTTACCCGCTCCTACATCCGAAGATACAATTACAAATGGTGGTTCCACGTTACCCCTCTCACATACGTGAGTGGAACACCGATGACGCTTGATCGGACCTTCATGCGAAGACCCGTTCCGATCAAAACCTGGACCGATGATTTTATTTACTCAAAAAGAAATTGCCCGATGATCAATAAATATTCTCAGTACCGGAACAATCAGGAGATGGAGCACTGCTACCTTCACCCCGCTTCGATGTATTACTGGCAACCTAGGGACCTCGATAATAATGAAAGGACTGGATTTGAGAAAAAACAATTCATCCGTTCAGAGGTAAATTGGGCCTACCAAGAAGCTTTCTGATATCATAGTCTGATGAAAGAATTTAAACTCGAAGGCGGCGACTTCATCGCCCTCTGTGATCTCCTGAAAGTCACTAGCCTCACTCAAAACGGCGGCCAAGCCAAGCATGTCATCGGCGAGGGGCAGGTCAAAGTTGACGGTGTGATCGAAACGCGAAAGCGCTGTAAAATCAGACAGGGTCAGCTGATTGAGTACAAAGGCATGCAAATTAAGGTGATCTGATTTCAGGGTAACCTAAGTTGCTTCACTACCTACGGATCTTCCAGCATCTGTGCCGGAAGGCTCAAGAGTGTATTGAAATAAAAAAGGGCCATCCGCCCCTTTCTCATTATTGATAAATATTGAACCCATTCTCATACGCATGGCGGACCTCCCAATCGATGAACTTCTTCTTCTCGATCCCCGTCCGCTCGAGAGCATCAAGGTCTTTCGGCTGCCAGAAATAAATCGAAGTCTTCATGATGTAGCAGTCATTCTGATCTGGATGAGCTGAGTAGTCAGAGTATTTCCCGATGAGCTTACAGGTGACTTTGTTTTCCATGAAAATATCAGTCCAGATTTTTTCTTTGAGTGGGTACTGAAAGAACGCAGGGTCCATGATTCTCTCGGCCACGACTCCGTTCATGTTGATTAATGCAAAAGGAGCCGTGTGAAACCACCACTTAAAATTATATCGCTCGATATAAGAATCAGAGAAAAAGAGAAATGCTTTTTGAAGATAACGACGTCCCCAATTGAATTCTTCGTACGCCCAGATGTGTGAGCGGTCGTAGCACTGAGAATTATCCGACCAAGCACGGCGCATGCCTGAGAGAACATCTTTGGCCATTTGGTAAGAAGGATAAACCGTCGGAGTGTAGGGAAGCGTTGGGAGAAGTTCGATCTTGCGCTTATTTAAACTGCTCAGCTTCTCAGGAATCACAACTCCCACGATCATGACATCGGTGAGAGTCGATTCTTCTGAGAGTTTCCCTTGGATAATTGCACCAGGAAGTTGTTGGGATTTAATTTCGGGATCACTTACTTCGTTCCAAAAGCCAACGCGGCCGTCGTTCAATTTCACGATCCACGCCCTTTCGGTAGAGGCACGTTTTACTATTGAATGAACTTCGAAAATCTCCGCATGAGAAAGAGTAATGAGGAGAGGTAAAAGTAGAATTAGGAGTTTCATTACTTCCCTCTATAGCGACGGGGATTTAAAATGACAATTAGAGTTATCCTCCGTCACTGTTAATATTCTGTGCTCCTCGTCTTTTTCAGTACTTTCAGTTGGTCACAAGGACACTAAGACTAAGAATCAGACCACTAAACAAGCAAATTGTTAATCTCATGAGTGACTCCTTTGAATTATCAACCGATGCTCATCCTCACACTTGGAGCGGAGTTTTTGTAGTTAATATCTCTTGAGTTTGAACTCTTAAAGTCCTGGGTACATCTCTGAGGCCAGGCGGCGAACGATGTAGCCAATCGCATAGGGAACCGAAAATGGGCGAGAATCAGAATCTTCCACCTCGTGAATGAAGCCCAACTTGTGAAGCCATTCATGCGTGAGATTTCCCGCCACTTGATAGGGAGAGTAGCGTGAGAAAAATTTACGGTTCATCCAAATGCGGCGAGACGTTGGATACGTGTAACCAATCGTTGGACTATCCTCATAGTAAAGTTCGAGTTCGACATCTAGGCGATAGTTTTGCTCGGGTGTGAGGCGCTCCGCCGCGATAATAATCCGGTCATAGATTTGGAGGTTCGTCAGACCACTGTTATCGACGAAAGTTTTTTCGCCATTAAAGATGTGACCCACAACGGCGTCTTTAAATTCCTGGCCCATGATCACTTTTTTCACAAGTTCGGCCGCACTTTCAATTTTTGTTTTCTCTTCAGAGTTGAAGTTGACGATTTTGACGAGCGTGCGGAACAGGAGAGCTTCTGGGGGGATATTTCCGTCTTCAGTTGTTTCGAGTGAGAAGCGCGATACGTCGCAGGCCATATCTTGGCAGCCCTTAACTCCGTCTGATTTTCCGCAGGAGAGAAGGGAGAGTAAAACAAAAATAGAAAAAATTGTTCTCACTTCGTTATTCTGGCAGCGAGGGGAATTTGTCACAATCGGGGAAAATTTTGACCAATAATTAGTCGTGTAAAAGGGTTTGCTCGGTAACCATATGAAGCCCCTTGGTGAGGTGAGATTCCTTCATCTCACGAGCGATGCCTTTGACGATGTAGCCAACAGCGTAGGGAACTGAAT
>CANETG010000085.1 GCA_947440875.1 Bacteriovoracaceae bacterium | reverse complement strand
TGGCTTTTCTCCTGGGGTCGTGTGATTACCCAGAGGAAGATGCAGTCACTCTTTGAAACCAATGAAGAAGACAAGACGGTGAAGCCACTTGAGATGGTTCTCACCGTGGAAAAAAAAGACAAGCGATTATCGCTGCGAGAATTTGCGAAAGTCCGTAAGATTCTGCTTAAAACTATTTCTGATCAGATCTACGTGAACATTCCGTTCCAGGACTGGAAACAAGCCACAGGAAAAGCACTCAATTTCGGGATGCGCCTGAGTGTGACGCTTTTCCCAGAGGCGATTCTCAATGCTCCCGTTCTGTCTGCAAAAGAACTGATGGTAAGTTACCCTCGCTACTTATCTGAAAAAGGTCTTAAGCCGACTGATTTTTTTTCTGATACGCCAGGGACGGGAAGAAACGGACAGGGAGTATCCGCCGAAGATAAATTTAAAAAAGGAATAAAAGAAATTGCCGAGAAGCTTTCCTATTCTTTTAATAATATCCGTAGTGATTCTGATCGAATTGAAAAATTCCTCGAACTTCAGAAGAATCCCATTTTCTCGCAGACTGGATTTGGATTTCTGATGTCGATCGCTCCCGAGAAAACCAAAGATTGGTTTATTGTGAACCTTGATATGTCTGCCGATGGCAAAAAACTTCAGTACGTATACGGGACTCTCGAGCGCTCGAATCTTTTTAGAAAGATTCTCTCAATTAAAGCCGCTCTTGATGATGAAGATCTTGATCTGCGCCGGGAGGCGGAGTCCATTTCTGACGGAGTGCCCACTACCGCATTAAATTAATTTTCGGATAAAGCTCGTCAGGAATGAACTCATACTTTCTGACGATCTTTTCGATTCGCTTATGATCTCTCAAGACCTTCCCATAGATCCACGGAAAACGTTTTTCAGCGACGAAGTGCTGAAGCACTTCCTTGGCCGCTTCTTCGCCCATGTATTTTGAAACCGCACGAAACTCCATCCAGCAGATCAAGAGATGGCGATAAGTCGCGTCCCTATCTCTTGATCCCTTAATCACAGGAGCACCTTTGAAATTCGCTTTGAGCTCTGGAATGGCGACCTGTACATTCACCTTATGGTCTCGCATCCACCAATGGAGTTCTTCGTGGAGAAGCTGGGCAAGCAGTCTCTGTGGGTGATCTTTGTAACGTGTGTTCAAAGTAATCACTGGATGCCACTTGGTTTTCTCAAGCCTTGGATCGATGACAATTTTTTTGGTGTAGAGGAAAGAAGAAAGGTCATACTTCCGCGCCAGGTGGAGGATCTCGAGCCTGGTCTGTTGAGTCGCAGTACTTGATGTCGCTTCTTCAATAACAAGCGAGAGGGCCGTTTCTACTTTCTTGGTATTTGCGCAACTAACCAAGAAAAACAAAAGGAGTAATTTCATATGACTCATTATAGCAGGGGAAAGATCAAGGCATAGTGAAATGATTCTGCTGACGCCTCAAGTCGCACTCTTCCGCAAACAAAGCATATGGCGAAGCTTTGTCCTGAAACGAACAAAGAATGGAAAACTCCTGCTTTGTGACCTCCACCGTTGGAGGTCACGGTGCTACAATCACACCGACAATTTCTTGTGCCGTAATATACTGACCACTGAATCTCACCGATTTGATATTCCCGACAACTTGAGCTCCGGCGACTTCAGTTCCTTCGATTTCACGCTTCATGATCGCTTCAGCATCCGTGAGAATCACAACCACTTTCCCAACTGGAACGGATTTCGCATGTCCAGTGACTTCACCGAGAAGAGCTTTGTGTCCCTGCTTTTCTAGAGCTTCGAGCGAGGCTCCTTTCTGTTGCAGGAGCTGCTGAATACTCGCGCGGTCAATCGCCATGGATGGTAATGATATCAGCAGTGTGAAAAGAATCAAAAAAGTTCTCATTGCAGGTCTCCTGGATGTGACTCAGAAAGCATCGTTTCTGAAAGATTGATGGTAAAATACGGGATGTCCCCGAAAAAATTTGAATCGTTCATGATCGCGTGCATTTTCTGCACACACTCTGTCTGAATCTTCTTGATTTCCGCGATGGCATCCAGGCTCAGGGATTCAGAAAGGGAGAACATCGAGTTTCTACCCTGCGCGATTGTCCCTGGTTTATAAAACTGAACGAGTGCTGGCAGATGGGTCGCTGCGATGGCGAGGTCAAGTGAGAAATTCTTTTCACGAGCGTGAAGCCGACCTTCTTCTTCACGAAGAAGCCCGTCTTTTTTCATTTCGTCCGCTTTCTTTTTTCCGTAGGCGCCGAAATTATCCACGATCGTCATGAGGTCAGTTCCGTTATGATTCGCAGCGAGCTTATAGATAAGATATTTCGTCTCATCTTTCAGCTCGACGTTCAAATTCACGTCGTAAGAATGAGTGCCACTGGTCGCGAAAATAAAATTCCCAAAGTGCTTTCGTAAAAAGTCTGAGACCGCAGGCTCCGTTTTCTCAAGGATCGTAGAGAGACTTTTTTCTCTCATGATGTAGCTCACAATATTCAAAACGGAGTGAGGCGCAATTTCATTTTTCTGCTGACTCGACATGAGTCTACGAAGAGTGGTGACGGGAACGTTGGACCGCATCGCAAGCGCGTTCAGTGTGAGTTGAGAATTTCTCGACATGTAAGACTCGACCATCACATTGAGGCTCCGGATGAGATCATTTTCTTCAATTAATTGCATTCATCCCCCTTGATAAATTTATATCAAAGAGAGATTTCATGTGGATAGACCGAGAATCCTCCTGCGAGTATTTAAGAGGAGTGCAGTTCCTCTTTGGCACCGATCAGTATCAATCTGGCCCTATCTCTAGAGCTATCTTGCGCGTCCGCAGGGACGAGTTCTTATCGTAAACTTTAGTAATCCAGTGACATCATTTGAATCCACAGAAAGAATGCCGTGCCGTGAAAGATTTCCATCTGTAATTTCTGCGGTGATGTGATTTTTTAAATCAAAGCGAATACTTTTGCCACTGGGACCAGAGCAACCAGAATTGAGATTCACCGATGGTTTTGCTACTCCAGTCCAATTGTCATCTTGTGGACTCGGGCGAGAACGCCAGTGCTTATTGATGATGACCGTTGGGTTTCCGCGTGAGTTGGCTATTCCCTGGTATCCCACAAGGATCGAAGCAAAACTTCCCTCGACTCCTGGATCTAAGATCGTTGCACCTCGTGCTTCAAAACTTATTTCGAGTGAATCAGCTTTCAATCCCGGAGGAAGATCAGCAGTAAAACTGAGTGCACATTTTCTGTGAGCCAGTGTGGCCGTGTTGCGATTACTTAGGCGACCGCGACCAGAGTGACCTTCGTTATCATTGTTACCGTCGTACTGTGGAACTTCTGCGCGGAATTCATCAAAGAGAACAGAAAGCGAGGTGCCGTCGGGAGCAATCGCAGTTGAGACTGATCCCTCTGGGCAACCCGATCCGGCGTAGGTGACTCCGCGAAAAGTGACCGATTGTGCTTGGAGTGCTGTCGCCAAAACCAGGGAAGAGAAAACGAGGAACTCTTTCATGGGTTCTCCTTTTTCTTAAAGCTAGCTTTCCTGATTCATCTTTTAAAGAACGGATCAAGCCCCGGAAACGTTTGTCGCCCACCTGGTCTACTCACGACCCGAGTCATCAACCACGTGGTCATCAAAGACCTGCTAAGGATTTTTTGGGGCTTCACGAACGATTTCAGAAATCGTTATCGTGAATTTATCGCAAACGGGACAGGACGATCCCAAAAACAAAAGCTTTTCAAAGGAGCTATGAATGTATTCGATCGTAAAAAAACTCTCTGCCTTCGCACTTCTTGCTTCTTCACTGTCTACTTTTGCAGCAGACACTATTGAGCTCGGCTACCCAGCGTACGGTGGTAACGGTTGTCCATCAGGAACGGCTTCAGCAGTCGTTTCTCCAGATGGAAAGTCTCTTTCAATTATCTTTGATCAGTTCGTGACCGAGGCCGGGCAAGGGTCTGGCCGCACGTTGGATCGGAAGAGTTGTAACATTGCTGTTCCTGTTCATGTCCCTAACGGGTTTTCTATATCGATTCTGGCAGTTGATTACCGCGGCTTCGTCTCTCTCCCCCAAGGTGCGAGTGCCAAACTCACTGCTGAATACTTTTTCGCTGGTTTGAGAGGACCGCAATTTGTGAAAGATTTCATTGGTCGCCAAGACACAGACTACACCTTCAACAACAAGCTCGGAGTTCAGGCAATGGTCTGGTCACCGTGTGGAGCCGATGTGAATCTCCGGGTGAACGCAGGAATGATGGTGAGAAACAGCGGATACCAGACTGCGATGGCAACCGTTGACTCCGCAGATTTTAGCGCAGGAATTATCTACCAGGTCCAGATGAGAAGATGCATGTAATTTCCTACTCATCTTGAAGATGATGAAGATAGGGCCGCGAAAGCGGCCCTTCCTCATTGGTAGAGAGTATAAAACCGATCGAGCTTTTTAAGAATCTTCAAGGGATTAAATTTTCGTGACTTAAAGAAATCCTCTGAGTAACGAGCATTGACCCGCCCCACGTTTGATCCCCGAATAGCAAGAACACTCTCTATCTCCATCTCTTGTTGAGCATGAGAATAAAGAACTATATATAAATTGTATTTCTGGTAATCCGCTGGGATTGGTTTCCCGAGATAAGATTTGAGGTATGAAAGAGCGGCAATACGATTGAGGCTTTCGATTGTGCCAAGTTCGTCCTCTGTTGCAGTGACTATTTCTTTCGGTTCTTCAGAGGCACCCTCATCGAGCTTGGCATTCTCTCTTCTTTCAGAAGCTAATTTACTCTGCTCAGAAAGAATTTTTTCATCTAGGCCAGTTTTATTGTTTTGATTGTACTCTGAAACCAAAGACGCTGCTAGATAAATCCATTCTTTCTGTTCGATGTAAAGAACCAGTTCCCCATTGATATTCAATGCTCCATTCTTATTCTTACTATCTTTTGGCATACGTTTACAAAAGAAAATTTCTTCTTGGAGTGAGCAGTTGACGTCCTCTGCGTATTTCTTAATTTCGGATAGGGGGAGAAGGAGTGAGTTGGCGATTTTCAGTTCCGTCACGTTTTCATCAAAGGACTCGATTTCCTCGTCTACGGCGAATTGAGTTTCTTTCATCTGACCGACAATCGTGCGTCTCGCTTTCCTTTCTTTATTGAGGTTCCACATTTTCATCGCAGAGAGTGTGCCGATGATGATAACTAGAGCAGTGATAATAGCTCTATTTAAAATTGCTTTGTCTTTCCTAACGATTTTTTTCTTTTTGATTTTAGCTTCGAGCGTCTTTAATCTTTTTTTTAGGACTTTTTCGGTTTTTACTTTTTTAAGAGTCTTAAGTGAGATGACTCTCGTTTTATCTTCATCAGCGATGACTATTTTCTTTTCTTCGACGAATTGCTCACGCAAAGGAAGTTCTGGGATATCACCTTTATCTTTATCAAGTAACGTGAGAAGGACCTGGTCGCCAAGCCTAATGGAAGTTGATAAAAGAAATTCCTCCCGCTTTCCAGGGATGAGTCTCACATCATTGATGAATGAGCCGTTGGTACTGCCTTGATCGATAACAAAACATTTTTTATCGTCCGTGATGATGAGCTTAAGGTGTTTTTTACTGACTTCCTTTGCAGGAATGACAATATCGTTGCTCTCAGTGGAACCTATGTAAATCTCGGGTCGGTTAAGGACGTAAATGACCGCACCCCTATTATCGGCAAGAACTTCAAGACGCATACTTTCATTCTAATCGATATTCGTGTCTAGTGGAAAAGATTCTGACTTCTGACTTTTGACGAAAACTTTCTCGCTGAAAGCTTCCTCCTTATTGCAAAAGGGTGCACAAAGATTGCCCCTAGCTGTGCAGGAGCTCATTCAGAATAAACTTGAACTCATCAACACCGTGACGGGTTCTTGAGGTTTTAGACCGGTAGAGAGTCCAGACTTTTTCAAATTCAACGTCATCGGCGAGAAGACGCTGCGAAACTTTTTGCAGGTCACGATGACCCAACTGATACTCATCTTCGATCATTTTTAAGAAGAGATTCAATTTTCCTAAATCCATCCCCTCATTGTGGCGCAGGCGCTGAACCAATCGCAAGAACTTCCTTTAGTAGACAGCGAAAGAAGATTCCTGAATCATGACTATAATGCTTGGTTTTCTCCTGAGGAATCTATGACAAGTTTCCCCGTAATCCTCATTTTTTTTCTGATCTTGGCATGCGGAAAGCCCGATGCTTCAAAGGAAGTGGGATCGGAAGAAATCCTAAAAATCGATGGCTCAAATATTCAGGGAGTCTATCAGACTCCCCTTTACGCTTTGAACATGAATACGACTCTCGGGAGCATCGGTTCGGCGGGTATATATCGTTCCTATGATTCATTGAAGGCCTTCGTAAAAGTTTATCTCGGGGACAGAGGAGTCATCCACAGGCAGGCGATTCATTTGGGCCTAAGATGCCCGGACTTGGGTGACGACATTAACGGTGATGGTTATGTGGATCTTAGGGAGGCGCATTTTGTTATAGGGAATACGATCATTCCTCTCGACGGTGATCTCGGTTCTCAATCGGAAGGAAGTCGTTGGTATCCCCAAGGAAATGGGATTGCTGGAGGATACTTCTACGAGCAGACGGCAAGCTTTGGCCGGCTCTTTGAGGATCTCCGAGACGTTGATCCCAATTCGTTAGATGCCGTCGAGAAAATTCCGTATGACCAAGGACTCAGTCTTCATCAAAAAGTCGTTCTCATTTTGGGTATCAGCTCGAACACTCGGCTACCTGACTCAATAGATACGATGAGTGGCCTTACTCGGCATTCGTCTTTGCCCATCGCCTGTGGTGTTCTCAGTCGGTCCGATCGATTTCCTTCTGAGCTTTACGATAGGAGTGATTCCATCACATCTTCTCATCCTTTTCCCCGTACTCGCATAAGACCGAGAACTCCCGAGCATAGAGAACCAGATATTATTGTTCCTCTCCCTCGCGACCCATCGCCAGCGAGAGGGCGTCCGCTTCGTCAGCGTTTTCTGCGTTGGATGAGATCGACTTTTGGGAATGGAAATGATTAGTCCAGTGTTCTTTAGTTTTCATTAAGTAGATTCTCTTATGCATTAGGAATAGCTTATTTTCAGAGGTAATCCATGAAATCAATCATCACAGTTTTAGTCATTTTTTTCTCAACATCCTCCTTTTCTTCGGCCATGAAGCTAGAAGGAAATTGCGCTGGAAAACTTGCGAATGGTTCCCCGATTGCCTTCCAATACTATTCAAGCTTCGACGGTTGCAAACATTCTGCAAAGGCAGCAATCTCTTTTGACCAAGGAAGAGATGGAATGGTGATAGGGAAAAGATCATTGTCTGAGCGAAGTGATTCGTATGCATTCGGTAAAACAGCTTTAGTTTTCGCTAACTCCACCGGAAATACTTCGGGAAAATACCGCTACATCGACAGACGAGGTGATGAACGATCTGTGACTCTTCAGTGTAACGTGAGAGATTACGAATACGCTGAATGTGATTGAGACTAAGGGTTGATGACTAGCTTCCCAACGGTCTTTCCCGATTCAAGCTCTTTGTGTGCCAGACCAACTTCTTCCATGGGAAACACTTTCACACTTGGGCATTGAAGTTTTCCGTCTTCATACCATTTGAGAAGATCATCCATCGCTTCTTGAAAAAGATCTTCCCTCCCGAATAAAAAAGAAAGATTAAAAGTAATCAAACTTTTATTTTGTGAAGTCATATTCAAGGGATTGAACCTCGGAGTGCGCAAAAAATCCGCAGCGAGCTTAGCCCAATTTACTTTCCCCCCCTTTTTGGGAAACATGGAATGAGCTCCGTAGACGAGGAGCTTTCCACAGGGAGCGAGGTGCTTATAACTTTCTTTCATCGTTTCCACACCATTGGCATCGAAAGCCAGATCGACACCCTGTGGAGCAAAGGATTCGACTTTCTTCCAAAGATCTTCAGTTGATTTGTCGATGATGTGATCGCAACCCAAGTCTTCAAGGACTTGTCGTTTGTGTGAACTTCCGATGATCCCGATCGTTTTAATTCCTTTGATTCGGCACAGCTGAACCAGAGAACTTCCTACTCCTCCAGCCGCCGAGTGGATGAGTGCCGTCATCCCTTTTCTCACCACTACATTTTGAAAAAGAGCGTGATAGGCCGTGAGCATCACCGCCGGAAAACCTGCCGCCTCATCGAAGCTCATCTTTTTAGGTTTTTGAAAAAGGAAAGCAGGTTTGATCACGACCTGACTTGCGTAACACTGAAATAGATTTACTCCTAAAACCTCATCACCCATTTTAAACTCGGTGACGTTTTTCCCAATACTTTTCACGATCCCCGAGAATTCAAAACCAGGAGTGATGGGCCAGCCGACAAACTTTTTTGCCGACTCGTAAAGTCCCCAGCGAATAATAATATCAGCGTAATTTATTCCAGAAGCTTTCACGTCGACAAGAACTTCACCCTCACCTGGGACAAGATCCGGATGCTCTTCGAGTTTTAAGACTGAATAGTCACCAGGACCATGGATAGAAATTTTTCTCATTCACCCATCTTAAATCAGATAGATGGAGGAGTCTTGGGATTCCTAGATTCGGGAGGAAGCAGGTAAGTTCTACATGCCTTCAGGTGTTTTATGGACACTTGAGCGCCCCGACCTTAAATGTTTCCAAACACTGGAGTTCTATGAAGTTCATGCTGCTTTGCCTGGCGATTTCGTTCTCTGCATTTGGGGCAGAATATCCCAGAGCTCCGGACGCTCGCCTGACTCTGGGTGCGCTTTGTACAACCCCAATTCAGTACCGTTACCCCGAGCAGATTCCCTATTGTGATCGTGATGTCGCTACGGAGGCGAAGAATGAAATCTTTGTCGCCTATCGAAAACTCGGCTACACGCTTCCTTCTCAAGACAGAAGAGACTACAAAATCGATCATTATATCCCGCTCTGTATGGGTGGATCAAACCAGAGTCAGAATCTCTGGCCCCAACACGTAACGATCTATACTCAAACGGATTCTCTGGAGCAGGCCATCTGCGATAAGATGTCTGCTGGTCGAATGAAGCAAGAAGACGCTGTGAAGATGATCAAGGCCGTGAAGAACAATCTAAGTCTTCTTTCAGCGGCCTTCGCACAACTGGCAAGACTCTAGGATTTTCCGAAGAGTCCTTTAATCCATCCTACAAATCCAGAAGACTTTTGAGGCAACTGTTTCTGCGTTTGCAGAGGTGGTGCGGCGGCAACTGGTGCGGGTTGATGAGCACGCGGCTTTTGTTCGTTTCTGCGCGGACGTTGTTCGCTCATCGGACGTTGCTCAGGATTTCTTGGACGTTGCTCACGAGGACCATCGTTTCTTGGTCTCTGACCACCCTGGGAACGATTATCTGATTTTCTATCGGGCTGAGGCCTTCCACCTTGTGATCTTCTGGCCTCTGCTGCTCTTCCTCCCGAAGGTCTTTGATCCCGTGGATCAACTTCAGGCTTATCAGGTGATGTGACGCCGCGAAGTTTTGCAATTTCATTAATCGTTCGGTCGTCTTTCCCAGGGATAGCAAATGTTGTCGCAATGCCTGTCCGCCCACGACGACCGGTTCGGCCAATTCTGTGAATGTAATCTTCGGCCTCTTTTGGCACATCGTAATTCACAACATGAGAAACATC